>NZ_MUFJ01000009.1:0-104304 GCF_001996245.1 Salinivibrio sp. MA607
CTACAAACAACACAAAAATGATGCCCTCTAATCATTAAATTAAAACTAAAATGCTGATTTTAATTATAATTAAAATACAACCCTGCATTAAAATGATCGTTTAAAAAATATTTAGACCCCAAATAGATTGACCCCTAACGAGCAACGTAATGTGCAATCTTTAACCAACACAATGGTAACAAACATGACAAAAAAGATGGTTGTATCGACAAGCCACCCATTTTCTCTATCCTAGTAGTTCACTTCTCAAAATGAATATAAAGTCACAAATTAAGAATAAATAACCACAAAAGAGCCATGCATAGACTTGGCTAATAGGGAGAAGAGTGGGAAAGAGAGTGGATAGAGGGGGAAACGGCGCCGCACTATTCCTATGAGGCGCCTTTGGTGATTAGCGTTTTTGTCGCTGCGCAAGCATCGGCAGTACGTGTTGATCGCCTGTTGCTAATAGCGCTTGACCGAGACTCTCGTGCCATTGCGGCCATACGCGATACACATAAGGGTCTTGGACTTCACCAGGATTAAAGCCCCCGATAAAGGCATCACGCATCGCTTTCAGCGCTTTGTCTTGGCCGGTGTCACTGTTATCAAAGCCTTTTTTGCCATCTCGGGCTTTTATCCCGGCCCCGACCGTACTTGGCAGATAAGTAAGCGGCTGATTCAGGCCATTTTGATAGTCTTCAACCAAGGCTTGTAGATGTGCAAGCGCGTCACCTTTGCTGAGTGGGGAAAACTCGATGGTTTCTTTCACGCCCACCAACGTGCTCGGCACCGCTTCGCCCATCGCGCATTGGCATAAATGATCGATCCATACCGCAAGCTGATGACGCACGGTCAGATCGCCGCAATGAAAGCGCACCAAGCTGTCTTGATAACGCCGATTAAGCCAACCTTGCACTTGCACCTCACCTAGCGCGGTGGTGAGCGTCAAATTTAGTTCAAGATCGGGGCGCGGCGCGGCGAGCAAAGGCGTTAAGCGCTGGTACATATCACGGATCACCGTGACTTGCGTATCCAAGGTCAGTTCGCCAAAGTACGCCAAAGGCAACTTGCCCTGGCCACGCTGTCGGGCCATAAAATCCTGCACACTTTGGGGACTGTCATCGGTTTCAATAAAGTGCGCTAACAGCTGATCACGCAGCTGAAAGCGGTGCAAGGTATCTAAACTAAAGGGTTCGAATTCTTCTAGCGGCGCTTCTAACTGCTCAAAGAAGACTTTCAAGCGGCGTTGGAAAAAATAGCGCACGGGCAACCGCCAAAAACGCTGCAACTCAGCTAACTCAATCACAGGATCCTGGTGGCTGTCCGGATCAGGGCTTAACGCATCGCCAATAAATGCCGGCAGTTGCGTCCCTTTTCCTTGGGCAGCTGGTAGCCACTCTTGCGCGTAGCTACCACCATGAGCGAACGCCTGTGGGCTAAAGGGAGTGAGTGGATGAGTCTGGATAAGCTTTTCTTCCAACCGCTGGCGTGACTGCGCTTCGGGTAAATCGCCATCACCGGCCAAACAGTAGCCCTGAGTGCAATACTCAAGCAACTCGGTGACCAGTACCGATGGGACTTTTAAGCTGTTGTCTTGCACTGAGCGACCGACATAACTGATATACAAACGCTGCTGTGCCGACTGCAGCGCTTCTAAAAACAGATAACGGTCATCGTCGCGGCGCGAGCGATCCCCCGCCCGCGTGCGACCGACCATCAAATCAAAGCCGACACTGGGCACAGTGCGCGGGTACACGCCATCGTTCATCCCAAGCAGACACACCACATCGAAGGGAATGGAGCGCATTGGCATCAAGGTACAAAAGTTAACCTGCCCGGCCAAAAAGCGCTGGCTGACTCGCTCGTTATTGAGGCGACCATTAAAGTAATCGCGCACCACGGGCAAGGTTAGCGTATGGGTAAAGGCGGCATCGCTGAGCTGTGTCAGCCAACTGTCCAACTGGGTGCGGATAAGCTTTATCGCTAACTCTTCATCCCCTTCAATGGCAAAGCAGTCATCCAGCATTTGGGTCAACCGCGCCACCCACGTCTTGCCATCGCATTCAATCGCTAGTTGCTGCTGGTAGTAAATCAAGGTGTCGATAAACAGCCCTAAACGCCCAGCAAGCTCCGCATTAAGCCCTTGGACTTCATCATAAGGCACGGTGTCTGCAAACAATCCAGCCTCACTCGGCATCGCATAGCCAAGTAACATACGTTTCAGGCCAAACAGCCAGGTGTTTTGATATTGCTCTGGCAACGCAAACTGGCTCGCGGTTTGGGTATCAAGCCCCCAGCGAATGCCCGTTTCTTCCACCCACTGTTTAATCTGATCAAACTGTTGGCTGTCGATGGCAAAACGGCGCGATACCGTCGGCACCTCAAGAATTTCCAACAGCTCCGCCGCACTGCATCGACTATCAGGCAGAGTGAGTAAGCGTAAAAATGCCGCCAACACTGGGCTTTCTTGATCAGCGCTGCGATCTGAGATGGAAAAAGGAATAAAACGCTCGCGAGGCGCATTACCAAACACCGCTTGAATAGCCGGACTGTAGGCATTGATATCCGCCACCATCACAATCACATCACGGGGGCTAAGTGATGGGTTGGCCTCAAACATCGCGAGCAGCTGATCGTGCAGCACTTCGACTTCGCGCATCGGGCTGTGACAGGCATGGATTGCGATGGAAGCGTCATCTGGCTTGATTTCTGTTTTCGCCGCACTGATCTCGGTTTGCTTGGGATCGCCCGGCTCGTTCAAATCCAAAATATCGGCTTGAATGTGATGCAGCAGATTATCGCGGTTGATCTCAACAAAGCCGCTATCAATCTCATTACAGGCCATTTCCGAGAGCAGCAATAAGTTATCGCGCCCCAGTTTTCCCATCGACGCCAGCAAACTGTTCCCTACTTCGCCATGCTCGAGCTCATCAAGCCCCAGTGCCAATTGGCTCTCGGCGGGGATGTCTTCAATTCGGCTGATTTTATCCCGCGCTAATGCGGCGCGTTTAGCCAGATAGCGCTTGTCGCGAATATCGCCCCAATAATAACGGCATGGATTGGTGAACATAAAGTGCACCTCTACGTGCTCACCCAGTGCTTGTAACGCATCCAGATAGCGTGGTGGGAGCGCGGAGATGCCAAACACAAAGACCCGCTCAATATCAGCCAGTCCCGCAGGTTTGTGCTGATGACTGGTTAAGGTATCGATAAACTCTTGATACAAATTGGCGCGATGGTAAGGCGATTGGCCCAACGCCAAGGTGTGATCGTATAAGCGGCGCCACAGTTTTTGCTGCCAAGGTTGCACATCGTCAAGCTCTGGCACTGGTTGTTCTTGCTCCCATGCCAGCACCCACTCGGGGCGATAGACCAAATACTGATCGAAAATATCGGCCACTTTTTCGGCCAGCTGATAAGCACGCTGCTGATCCTGGCTATCTTCTAAATACGCGGCTAAATCAGCGAACTCAGGCTCATCCAGACAGCTGGGTAAGATGTCCATCAGCTTCCATGTCATCGCCTCTTTATTGAAATCACTGCGCTCAGGCACACCATCCAACACTCGCACAAATAGCTGCCAGATAAAGGTAGCGGGAAGCGGGAATTCGACATTAGCGACAATCTGCTGCTCGTTAGCGAGTGCCATTTTTAACCACTGCGCCATGCCGGGGCTTTGCACCAGAATAAGTTCTTTTTGAAAAGGGTCAGACAGCGGACGCTGTTGGATCAGGGAGACCAACAGCGATTTCAACAGATCGAGCTGATTAGAGTGATAAACAGTAAACACAAGGCGCTCACATGGGAAAGATAACTGGCATCGATTGTGGCCGATTGCCGCGATAAGCGCAAACCGCCACCGACACGCCGCGACCTTGCATACGACTTGCTAACCGTGTGATAGCACAGCAAATCGCTGAGCGATTAAACGCGATTATCACCCACACTGAAGGCAATCAGCTGGCTGATATGGTTCAGTGAACGGCCCGACTCTTGCTGCCACTGATTAAATGCCTGTTGCGCGGCTTGCATCGCCCGCTTGGTCTCTCGGCCGCTATCAACGATTTTAGTCGCGCGCAGATAGTGCTCAATATCGCGGGTGAACAAGAAGGTGTCCTTGCCCATTCGGCGCAAGGTATAAGCACCCGTATTACCGCCTAATCGCTTACCGTGCTTTTTTAAATACTGCCATAAACCAACAATATCTTCGCTGGGCCAATCGGCGACAAACTGGCTAAAACTGCCATGCGATTGCTGCACGCGGTGGATCATTTCCGCATTGTGTGGAATGGTCATCACCTTGGTTAAGTGGCGAATGATCGCGGGGTTCGTCGCTTTCTCTTCCCACATTTCTGGCGGCATCAACAACATTTTGTCGATATCAAATCCCCAAAAAACCTCTTCGAATCCCGGCCACTTTTTGCGTACCACCTGCCAGCTAATGCCCGATTGAAATACCTTCTGGCTAAACGCTGCTAACCAGCGATCATCCGGTATTTCACACAGTGCCTGATGTTCAAGCGGTGCCACCAGCATGCGCTCTAATTCTCGTTGACCACCTTTGCGATCGGCGGCACGTTGATAAATGGTGCTAAATTTTTCTCTCATGTCACAATCACGGCAGGGTCGGTAGACAATGGCCCTTATCCTACTGTATAAAAAGACAGTAAATCAACGAAGAGAGGGTAATTATGGCCGTTATCGTCAAGTACGTGGTCGAACGCGAGGGAGAAGAAAAGATGACATTTACCTCCAAAGCAGAAGCCGATGCCTACGATAAAATGTTGGATATGGCAGATGCGATGTTCGACTTGATTGGAGAAAGCGAACTAGTAGACGACGAAGAAAAGCGTGAAGCCTTGTC
This sequence comes from Salinivibrio sp. MA607, assembly GCF_001996245.1. Taxonomy (NCBI): domain Bacteria; kingdom Pseudomonadati; phylum Pseudomonadota; class Gammaproteobacteria; order Vibrionales; family Vibrionaceae; genus Salinivibrio; species Salinivibrio sp. MA607. The sequence goes on from NZ_MUFJ01000009.1 coordinate 4,847, forward strand.
GCTATACCTTGCTCAACACAAAGACTCGGTCCTCGAGGCGCTGGGCGCCAAACGTAAAGCCGTCAAGAAAAAACCGGCGAAAGCGAGTGACAGTAAAATGGATGAAAGTAGCGACGACAGCAAAGACGCTGACGCTGCCTAGCACTCCCATTGCTGATCCTGTTGGCATCCGCGAAAGAGCAAGCCCACTTGGCTTGCTTTTTTTATGCGCTGAACCTGTATTTCACTCGCAAGGTATCACCCACGCTATGCATCAACACGAATCAGTGCCCCGACCTGTGTGGGATTTTACCTTGGCGTTCAGTTGAGTACTTCCAACCGCTGGCGGTTGTCTTTAAGATGAAGCGTTCGATGTTTTAAGCCCAAATTTCTATAAGGAGATCTCCCCCAATGGCAAGCTTTGCTCTGGCACTCGGTACCGCGACCCAAAACCAGGACGGAAAAATCATTGAAGCCTTTTTCCCGGCTCCGCTTCTTAACCCGAGCGATGATCTTATCCGTGCATTAAGCGCGCTGACAGATTACGACGCAGGTAATCAGGTAGTAGCGATTGCACCAGAAACCTGTAGTGCTATCAGTGAAGCCTTCGCGGCGGCTGGCGCTCAAGAGGCCGCTCATTTCGCCAACATGGCACAACAAACCACCCAACCGCTGGTGCTGGTGATCCTCGAAAATGACAGCAAGCCTGCATCGGTTGCAGAAGGCTTTTTGAAGCTACAACTGATCTCGCACCGCTTAGTGAAACCACATGGTGTGGTGCTAGAAGGGCTCTTTGGCCTACTACACAACATTGCTTGGACCAATCAAGGCCCGATTGACTTGCCTGAGTTATCTGAGCGCCAAATGGAAGCACGTCTGAAAGGCGAAACACTGACCGTTGAATGCGTCGACAAGTTTCCGAAAATGACCGATTACGTGGTACCTGCAGGTGTGCGTATTGCCGATACCGCCCGTGTCCGCTTGGGCGCGCATGTCGGTGAAGGTACCACGGTGATGCACGAAGGCTTTATCAACTTTAATGCCGGCACCGAAGGCAAGAGCATGATTGAAGGCCGTATCTCAGCAGGTGTAATGGTCGGTCAAGGAAGTGATATTGGTGGTGGCGCGTCGATTATGGGCACCCTCAGTGGCGGCGGCCAAATTGTCGTATCGATTGGCGAGAATTCACTATTAGGTGCCAACGCGGGTCTTGGTTTCCCATTGGGCGATCGTTGTACCATCGAATCGGGTCTGTATGTGACCGCGGGCACTAAGGTAACCATGCTAGATGCTGATGGAAAAGCAGTAGAAAGTATCAAAGCGCGTGATTTGGCGGGCAAAGCGGATCTCCTGTTCCGCCGTAACTCAAAAACAGGAGCGGTTGAGTGTTTGACCAACAAAAGTGCGGTCGAGCTCAACCACGAGCTACACGCCAATAACTGATCCGGCGATGTCAGTGTGACTACGTCAAAGGCGGCTTTCAAAGCCGCCTTTTTATGCGATTTTTCTCAACGCGCCATCAATGAAGCAGATTCAACACAGTGACCCACATGTATTTGTGGCACATTTTTGACCGCTAATAAAAATCAGGATGGAGGATGGGCGCGAGCGGGCCCTGATTGGCAAGTAATCAGCATTCGTGGCCCTTTCCAACTTAGCATTTTCATCTGTGAGTTCAAGGCTTTTTGCCTCTTTTCCGTGTCAGGATTCGCGAATGCTCACAGATCCTCCTATCGAAAAACTCCCCCCCTTTAAACATGAGCCAAGTCACGTTATCAATGGCGTAAAGCGGTAATCTAAAGATGAACCTAATACAGGGGAACAAAGAGGAACGAGTATGAGAGTGGAAATTGCAGGCAAAAACATCGAAATCACTCCCGCCATCCGTGAGCGCATCGAAAGCCGCTTTGACAAGTTGGCCAAGTGGCAGGTGGCACTCATCAATCCTCACGCTGTGATCAGTAAAGAGCCAAACCACCAGTTTAAAGTCGAAGCCAAAGCTGGGTTGCCGGGCTCAACGCTGGTTGCCTCAGCAGAAAGCGATGACATGTACAAAGCAATTAATGATGTGGGCCAAAAGCTCGAGAAGCAACTGAATAAGGTCCAACACAAAGGCGAAGCACGTCGCAATGATAAATCTGCTGCGACGGTTGCGATGGAAGAAAATCCAACCGATGAGGAAATCTAACCCTCAGCGCAACACCTAAATCGCTAAACATGTTAGCCCCGTCTTCGCGGGGCTTTTTGATCCTTGACACGCCAGCCTGCGCCCCATATGGTTAATCCATACGCAAACATAACAACACAACGCCCAATGCTGATTGACGCTCGTTTTTTTCGCTTCTTTTTTATCTCGCCAACGCGGGAGGAAGCGTGCTAAGCCCAATCAGCCTGGCGCACTAACCTCCCAACCGGGAGGTTTTTTTGTATTAGAACAAGGATAATTTATGCCAGACACACCACGCCCATTGGATGAGATACGCACGCGGATAAGTCAGCTTGATCAAGAGCTACTGACACTATTGGCCGAGCGCCGTCGCTTAAGCCTAGATGTCGCCAAAAACAAAGTCGCGGTGCAAAAACCGATTCGCGATCAAGCCCGTGAGCAAGCCTTATTAGAAAAACTGGTGACCAAAGCGCAAGATCACCAGTTAGATGCTCACTATGTGCTGAGCCTGTTTCACACCATTATCGAAGACTCGGTGCTGATTCAGCAACGCTATTTACAAAACCTCGCTAATCCCGACAATCAGCGTCCGGTGGCACGAGTTTCTTTCCTGGGCAACCAAGGCTCATACTCCTACCTCGCCGCGCGCCAGTACTTTAGCCGCAAGCAAACCGAATTGGTGGAAATGGCCTGTGACAGCTTTAAAAAGGTGGTAGAAACGGTAGAAACTGGCCATGCCGACTACGGTATCTTACCGGTAGAAAACACCAGCTCTGGCTCAATCAACGAAGTGTACGATCAGCTGCAGCACACACGTTTATCGATTGTCGGTGAGCTTACGCTGCCTATCGACCACTGCCTGCTGACTGTCGGCGACCAAGACCCAAGCCAAATTGATACCTTGTATGCCCACCCGCAACCGCACCAGCAATGCAGCGAATACATTGATACTTTGGGTAAAGTGAAGAAGATTTATTGCTCCAGCACCGCTGAAGCCATGCAACAAGTGGCGGATTTAGACCAGCCTAATGTGGCCGCGATTGGCCATGCTGCCAGTGGTGAGTTTTACGGTTTAACCGCGATTAAGAGCGAGATTGCCAACCAACAGCAAAATCACACTCGCTTTATTGTCGTGGCTCGTAAGCCGGTTAAAGTATCATCACTGACCCCTGCCAAGACCACCTTTATTATGTCGACGTCACAACAAGCGGGTTCCTTGGTGGAGTGTTTAATGGTATTGCGCGAGCGTGGCATCAATATGACCAAGCTTGAATCTCGGCCAGTACTCGGTAACCCGTGGGAAGAGATGTTTTACGTCGATGTTGAGGCCAATATGGCTAGCAACCTGATGCAAAGTGCGCTGGACGAACTCACTACTCTTACCCGTTATCTAAAGGTGCTCGGCTGCTACCCGTCAGAGACCATTTCTCCCACCGAGGTATCGCTGCCGGACAGCAACGAGTAATCGCGAATCACTATTCATAAAATAGCCCACAGTGTGGGCTTTTGGCGCTTAATCACTATCATATCACTTAAACCACCGTATGAAGTCCGTGCTGAACGCCCCCAAAATAATCAAATTTCCTCTCAATAAGGTCAAAAAACTGACTATCCTCTTTTTCGTAGTGACGAAATAACGCGTAGGCAATTAGATCCGCGAGTTGAATCAACCTTGCTGCTTCAGAATCGATAAAAGCAGGCACTTCTGCCATATTCCTCAGCCGCCCCCATTCATGACCATCGAGTTTAAACGCTTTAGCCAGTGCCTGAATTGGCGCTTCTTTGCTACTTTTATCAAAAAGAATCAGACCTCTTTGAGTATTATTGAAATGAACATGTTGTCTGGCTAAGAAATGGTCGAAGCGAGTTACAATCTGCTGAAAGGTGTAATGAACCGGATCATTTGGAGAGATAGCACTTTTTCTTACAACCGAGGCAAATATTCTAAATTTACGCCCATCTATTAAGTTAAGAGCCTTTTTGATCGCTTCTAAACGTAATTCTTTATCAAACTTTCGCCAAAAGCCTCGGCCCGCAAGCATTGGCGCGCCATGGAGTTCGACAGAATGTGGATCTTGTGGATTGAAGGTTGCCGCGATCTTATCTAACTCAAGAGAAAGCCAATGTGCAGAGCTCTCAAACACACTAAAGCCAGCAAGTACAAAGTGCTTTTGGTCTGACCCACCTGGCGTGCCTGATTCATCTGCGTACAACAAAAACATATACGAGTCACTAAGTTAATAGAGAGCAGCTACGAAGGAGAATGGGGAAGGAAGGCGGCGGAAAGAGCTCTATGCTCAGCGCACTGCAATAAGGCAGCACACCATAGATTGTTTCCAACCGCTTAGTAACTATATCCCTAAATCATAGGCTCTGCAACGATAGTTCTAACGCGCTTTCGACTGCAGTTCTAGACTCAAACGCGCAACAACCGCACATATCGACTAGAGCAACGAAATAACACTTTTAATCCGCTTACTCTACAACAAAAGCGCGCTTTTCAGTATTCAAACCTGATGAAAAACAGCCTATTATACCATCCATGCGACCCAGTTCTTAGCCAATCACCTTGGTATACACGCTATCCCGTTTTATCTGTGCGGCTCTCCATCTATCCCCTTACAACGGTGAGCCTTAGCTAGGTCGCGGTTCGATGGGTGGCGTCGTTGGCTTGTCGCAATAAGCCTTGGCTTTCTTGTAAAAAGCGTGGGGCATAATCGCCAAACCAGTTTTCCACTTGCGCGAACGCATCGACAAAAGTGGCTTTGTCGTGCTGTTCAAGCAAATCAATCGCTTCGCCAAAACGCTGGTAAAAACGCTTGATCATCGCCAGATTTTGCGGCGAGGACATAATAATATCCGCATACAGCCCCGCATCTTGAGCGAACAAGCGCCCCACCATGGCAAGCTCTAAGCGATAAATCGGTGAGCTTAGCGCAGTAAGCTGGTCGAGGTTGGGGTTTTCTTCTGCCAGATGGACCCCGTAAACAAACGACGTGAAGTGACGCAGCGCTTGGATCAGCGTCATGCCTTCATCATGCTCGATGGCACTGATCCGATTTAACCCAGCGCCCCAAATGCGAAACTGCTCTAGCAGCCATTGGTACGCCTCAGGGTGTCGGCCATCGCAATACACCATTACCTGCTTAGCAAGGCTGGCGACATCTGGGCCAAACATGGGGTGCAGGCCAACCACTGGCCCGGAGTGTACGGATAACATCGCTTGTAGCGGGCCGGATTTCACCGAAGTGAGATCCACCAATAAGCAATCGTCTGGCAGCTGGGTCAGTTTACTAATGACCGTTTCCGTGACGTCAATCGGCACCGAGACCACCACCACCCCCGCATCGGCCAGCAGGGCATCGGCATCCTCCCAATCTTCTTTATCCAGCACCGCAACCTGATAACCCGACAAACGGAACAAGCGAGCAAATAAGCCACCCAGCTGGCCTTTACCCCCAATCACCACCACCTGGCGTAAATCTGGGTTTAGACACTTAAAGCCAGAGTCATTTTCACTGCTGTAAGACTCACGCATGGTGCGACGCAGCACATCTTCAATTAAATCCGGTGGCACCCCTTGCGACTGTGCTTCTTGACGACGCGAAGCGAGCATCGCCGCCTCACGGTCCGGTGCATAAATGGGCAAGCCATGCTGGCTTTTCACCTCCCCCACTTCTGCTACCAGCTCTAAACGGCGCGCGAGCAAGCTCACCATTTGTTTATCGACATCGTCTATTTGATCGCGCAGTCGGCTGAGTTCCGCCACCATGGTTTAGTCCTGTTGAGTACGTTGTTGAAGAGAGGTTGCCAGCTCTTGGTGAGCATGACGTAACAATTGTTCGGTAGACGCCCAATCAATGCAAGCGTCCGTGATCGACACACCGTACTCCATCTCATCTTTAGACAAATCCGCCGATTGGTTACCCGCGTTAAGATGGCTTTCGATCATCAGACCAATGACAGAGCGGTTACCTTGTTTGATTTGATGGATCACATCTTCTGCCACCAATGGCTGGCGGCGGTAATCTTTACGTGAATTCGCGTGGCTACAATCCACCATCAGGGACGGGTTGAGTCCCGCAGCTTCCATTTGCTGCTCGCATTCGGCGACCGAGACTGAATCGTAGTTGGTTTGCTTACCACCACGTAAGATCACATGCCCATTAGGGTTACCTTGCGTTGTAAGCAGTGCCACTTGGCCCGCTTGGTTGATCCCCATAAACCGGTGCCCAGACGCGGCGGCTTTCATCGCATTAGTGGCGGTGGCCAGATTGCCATCAGTACCGTTTTTAAAGCCGATTGGCATCGACAAACCACTGGCCATTTCACGGTGGGTTTGTGATTCGGTGGTACGTGCGCCAATCGCCGCCCAGCTAAACAGATCACCAATGTATTGCGGGCTGATTGGGTCCAACGCTTCAGTGGCCAACGGGATCCCCATTTGTGCTAAATCCGTGAGCAGACCACGCGCTTGCTTTAAGCCAGATTCCACATCAAAGCTACCATCCAGATGCGGATCGTTGATTAACCCTTTCCAGCCAGTAGTGGTCCGCGGTTTTTCAAAGTACACCCGCATGACAATAAACAGGTGATCGCTGAGTTCATCCGACAAGGCTTTCAAACGGCGCGCGTAGTCTTTCGCCGCTTCGACATCATGAATAGAGCAAGGACCACACACCACTAACAAGCGATGATCGCGTTTATGAATAATATCCGCCACTGTCTCGCGTGCCTCACTGATAGCAGCCCGGGTACTTTTTTCAATAGGGAACTGCGCGCGAAGCTGCTCTGGCGTCAAGAGCACCTGCTCATCACGGATATGAATATTGGTCACCGAATCTTGCTGCATAACCTTGCCTTTAATGTTCATCATGTTTTACACAAACAATACCAGTCCATGTTTTAAAAGCAACAAAAACTGTACCTATTTATTTACTATGTAATTATTTGTTTACACTATAGATTACAATAGAGTCTTACAACAGCAACCGTTACTATAGCGCATTGGTTTTTTTGTGTGGGTCGTTATGGCACTGATTCTCTCACTTCTTCAGCAAATGAGCGTCTATCTGGTTATCGCCTATTTGCTCAGTAAAACACCGGCATTTATGCCACTGCTGAGTATTTCGGGGCGACTGTCGCATAAAGTTGTTTGTTATTTTCTTTTCTCTGGCTTTTGCATTCTCGGTACCTATTTTGGCTTGGGGATTCAAGATGCAATTGCCAACACCCGTGCGATCGGCGCAGTCATGGGCGGATTACTAGGCGGTCCATTTGTGGGCTTTTTGGTCGGGCTAACCGGCGGTTTACATCGCTACAGTTTAGGCGGCTTTACTGACTTGGCTTGCGCCATTTCGACCACGGCAGAGGGCTTGATTGGTGGTGTAATGCATCGCTATTTGGTGTCGCGCAATCAAACCAGCCGTTTATTCTCTCCCACAGTCGTGTTAGGGGTAACCTTCGTTGCCGAGTTAGTGCAGATGGCGATTATCCTCGCGGTCGCTGAACCCTTTAGCCGCGCGTATGAACTGGTTAGCGCGATTGCCGCCCCCATGGTGATTGCTAACTCTATTGGCGCGGCGATGTTTATGAGCATAATTGTCGACCGGAAAACCCTGTTCGAGCGCTATTCAGCGGCATTTTCCAGCAAAGCACTCAAAATTGCTGAACGATCGGTCGGCCTTTTAAGCAGCGGGTTTAATCAACAAAGCAGTGAACAAGTCGCTGCCATTATTCAGCAAGAAACCGGCGTTGGGGCGGTGGCGATTACCGATAGAGAAAAGATCCTTGCGTTTACCGGTATTGGCGATGATCACCATCTCCCCGGTACGCCAATTGCCTCTGATTACACCCGTCGCGCGATTGCCGATGATCAGCTGATCTATATTGATGGTGCGGATATCCCCTATTGCTGCTCACTTTCTCCTTATTGCAAGTTGGGATCGGTACTGGTGATCCCGCTACGCGGAGGCGATGGCTATGTATTGGGCACCGTCAAGCTCTATGAGCCAAAACGTAAGCTCTTTTCGGCCATTAATGTCACCATGGGCGAAGGGATCGCCCGATTGCTCTCGAACCAGATTTTAACCGGCCGTTATCAGCGTCAACAAAGTTTGCTCACCCAGGCTGAATTAAACCTATTACGCGCCCAAGTCAATCCGCACTTTTTGTTCAATGCCTTAAATACGATTAGTGCGGTGGTCAAACGCGAGCCAGAGCGGGCACGCCAATTGATCCAACATCTATCGACCTTCTTTCGCAGTAACCTTAAGCAAAACCGCGAGACCGTCTCGCTTGAGCAAGAGCTGAATCACCTCGATGCCTATTTAGAGCTCGAACATGCCCGTTTTGCCGATCGCATGAGTGTGGAGAAGCAGATTGATCCCGCTATCTTGCACGCGGTGATCCCAAGCTTTACCTTACAGCCTTTGGTCGAGAATGCGGTGAAACATGGGATCAGCCAATTGATGGCAGACGGCAAAATTATTATTCGTGGCTGGCAAGAAGGCGAATGCCTGTATTTACAAGTGGAAGACAATGCCGGGCTTTACCAACCCGCAGCACAACACTCAGGACTCGGCATGCGTATTGTTGATAAGCGTGTACGAGGGTTGTTTGGCGGCCAATATGCGCTAAAAATGACCTGCCAGCCTGATATATGGACACGGGCAACCGTCACTTTGCCCTTCACATATCAAACGCCCAATAAGGAGAGAGAGGCATGATTAAGGCATTGATTGTTGATGATGAGCTGCACGCCCGCGAGGCGTTGGAAGACGAGTTGCTAGCGGTAGGCGGTGTTGACATCATAGGGCAATGCAACAATGCCATTGACGCACTGAAAGCCATCAATCAAACCCGTCCAGACGTGGTGTTTTTAGATATTCAAATGCCGCGAGTGACGGGATTAGAGCTGTTAGCCATGCTCGATCCCGATACCATGCCCAAGGTGGTATTTGTCACCGCCTATGATGAATATGCGGTACAAGCATTTGAAGAAAATGCGTTCGACTACCTGTTAAAGCCCGTCGAAACCGTGCGATTAAAAAAATCCTTGGAAAAACTCACTCGTGAGCTACGCCAGAAAAACGACTACCGAGCAATGACACCAACGTTGGATTTGCTTCCCTGTGCGGGACACAGTCGGATTACATTGATCCCACATCAAGAGGTCGAAGTTGCGCGGACCGCTTTAAGTGGCGTCGCACTACTCACCGCAAAAGGCGAGTCTACCACGCACCTATCACTCAAGGTCTTGGAGGACAAAACCCCCTTAATACGCTGTCATCGCCAATACTTGATTCACCCCGCCGCTATCCGCGAAATCCGCTTACTCGACAATGGCCTTGCCGAGGTGATTACCTCCTCAGCGCATGTTGTGCCGGTAAGCCGACGTTACTTAAAAGCGTTAAAAAATCAATTGGGGCTTAACTAACCCAGACTTATACGCCAGTGCTCAATAAAATAGGCTATTGGATTGGCTTTGAGAATCGTGATGACCACGCTGCCATTCCATTCTAAAACGCTGAGATCCTGGCCGACTTTCACATACGCCCATATACGGGTTTCCGTCTAGCCCAAGCTGATAGGCATGAGCAGGATCGCAGTAATCATCAATACCATGGATGTAGCCTTGCTCATAGTCGAGATAATTTGCATTCATCGGCCCAGTCGCTTTACTTGCCAGGGTTTGTAAATCTTTCACGGATCGCTGTGGCAAACCACGCTGACCATCTTGCTCCCCCAAGCCATACCAATTTTGATCGTCAACCAAACCTTGGGTGGTAGAAGCAGCGCACCCGGCCAAAAGTAAAATGGCGAATAATAAAAAAAACGTCTGTTTCATGCCCTGTCCTACCCTCATAAAAAAGCCTCAGTAAATACTGAGGCTTAGATCTTAGCGTATTTGACTGAATATTGCTTGAAGACCAGTCATATAGCTGAGCGCAGACCCATCAGCTATAACGCCTTACCTATAACTGCTTTTCATTGGCGATTAACTGCGAATTGGGTTTATAACCGATAAAGAACCCAATCGTGGCGGCAACGGTTGCCCCGACACCAATCATGGTAGCGATATTCATTGGTAAGCTAAAACCGATTTCGGCATTGGCCAAATAAGTGACAGTTACCGCAGTCATAAACATCGCAGGAATGGTGCATACCCAGTGCAGCTTATCACGCTTAATAAGATAGGCTGCCGCGGCCCACAACATGATCATCGCGGTAGTTTGGTTAGCCCAGCCGAAGTAACGCCAAATCACGCCAAACTCCGCTTTGGTGATCAAAAAGCCGACCACAAACATGGGGATCGCAATCATCAGGCGCTTCACCATCGGTTTTTGCTGAATATTCAGAAAGTCGGCGATAATCAGACGCGCAGAACGGAAAGCAGTGTCGCCAGAAGTGATCGGCAACACAATCACCCCTAATACCGCCATAATGCCGCCGACCGTGCCAAGTAGCGAGGTGGAAACCTCATGCACCACCGCAGCCGGGCCACCGTTAGCGAGCGTTTGATTAAGCGCGTCACTCGATTCATAGAAGCTTAAGCCCAGACTACACCAGATAAGCGCAATCACACCTTCACCAATCATGGCGCCATAAAAGATAAACCGGCCTGACTTTTCATTCTGCATACAACGCGCCATTAATGGCGATTGGGTGGCGTGGAAGCCTGATACCGCACCACAAGCGATGGTGATAAACAGCAATGGCCATAGTGGCAGATCGGTCGGATGGAAGTTGGTGGCAAAATCGAGCCCTTGGCTATAGAAGCTGTGATCGCTGACGGCCAAGCCGATAATCAAGCCCACCGACATAAAGACAAGCAAAGCGCCAAATATAGGATAAAAACGGCCAATAATTTTGTCTATCGGCACCACGGTGGCCAATACATAGTAGGCAAAGATAATGCCCACCCACAGCGCCACGCTCATTTCTGACAGACTACCTAACAACTTGGCTGGACCGAGCACAAACACCACGCCCACCAGCATCAAGAGTAACACCGCAAAGAAGTTCATAAAATGTTTAGCGAAGTTACCGAGATGCTCGCCCACGACAGAAGGGACAGATGCGCCATTGGCACGCACACTGAGCATACCAGAGAAATAATCATGCACGGCGCCGGCAAAAATGCAGCCAAACACAATCCATAGCATGGCAACAGGGCCATATAACGCACCGAGGATTGGGCCAAAAATCGGACCGAGGCCTGCAATATTAAGCAGTTGAATCAGATATACTTTCTTATCTGACAGTGGCACAAAGTCGACACCATCGTTCATGCTCATGGCCGGGGTCGCTTTTTGTGGTTTTGGCCCAAAAATTTTGGTAATGAAAGTGCCGTAGGTAAAGTAGCCGACAATCAAGGTCACTACGCAAAGTAAAAACCAGGACATAATTGCTCTCCGTGTCGTTAGCAGCGCTGCTGCCAATCTTTTAGTAGGGGACAGATGCCAGTTTGCCGATTGCGTTGTCGAATACACGCGCTTTAACGGCGAGTGGTCGCCGGTGCAGGTAAACGGTTGTAAACAGGATTAAGTGGTGAGGGCGGTGAAGGGTGAGGTGTGAATGAGCCGATTGGCCATTAAAAAAGCCCGTCCTACAGGACGGGCTTTTGAGCAATAAACGCCATAGGGGCGATTACTTCTTGTTAAGACGCTCTTTGATTCGAGCTGACTTACCAGAACGCTCACGCAGGTAGTACAGTTTGGCACGACGTACTGCACCGCGACGTTTAACAGTAATGCTGTCGATAACTGGCGAATGGGCTTGGAAAGTACGCTCTACACCTTCACCGCTAGACATTTTACGTACGGTAAATGCAGAGTGTAGACCACGATTGCGCTTAGCGATAACCACACCTTCATATGGCTGCAGACGCTCACGGTTACCTTCTTTTACTTTAAGCTGTACCAGGACAGTGTCACCTGCTTGAAACTCAGGCAGGTCTTTTTTCATTTGCTCGTCTTCGAGCTGCTTGATGATGTTACTCATTATTTATAACCCTAGAATAAACTGAAACTCAATTTGATTCGGCACTTGCACGATGTTCTTTGATGAACTCGGCAAGTAGTGATTCCTGTTCGTCAGTCAGAGCTAGGTTTTCCAGGAGCTCTGGTCGTCGTAACCAAGTGCGACCTAGCGATTGTTTTAATCGCCAGCGACGAATGTCCTTATGATTACCGGATTTTAGCACCTCTGGTACCACCAACCCATCTAACACTTCAGGACGCGTGTAGTGTGGACAGTCTAACAACCCATTGGCAAAGGAATCTTCCTCTGCTGACGCCATATCGCCTAGCACACCCGGTACAAACCGAGCAACAGCATCGACTAACGTCATCGCGGGCAGCTCGCCCCCACTAAGCACAAAATCTCCCACTGACCATTCTTCGTCAACGTGAGTTTGAATAATGCGCTCGTCTACCCCTTCGTACCGGCCACAAATCAAAATAAGTTTATCATTGCTCGCCAGCGACTCGACCCCCGCTTGATCGAGCTTGCGCCCTTGCGGAGAGAGGTAAACCACTTTCGCTTTATCGCCTGCGGCTTGTTTAGCGGCATGAATCGCATCGCGCAAAGGCTCTACCATCATTAACATGCCCGGGCCACCGCCGTAAGGTCGGTCATCGACCGTACGGTGTTTGTCGTGGGTGAAATCACGCGGATTCCACGTTTCGACGTTTAACAGCCCTTTTTTTACCGCTTGGCCCGTGACTCCAAAATCAGTGACCGCTCGGAACATTTCTGGAAACAGGCTGATAATGCCAACCCACATATTTCCGCTCGCTTACTGTTGGAGTTTAAAAACCAGGATCCCAGTCAACTTCGATCCGTTGAGCAGTGCGATCAATCGACTTGATGACCTGCTCTTCAAGGAACGGAATTAAGCGTTCCTTTTTACCAAAAGCATCTTTCAGGTTGGCTTTAACGACAAGCACGTCGTTCGAGCCTGTTTCAAGCATGTCAGTCACAGTGCCGAGGTGATAGCCTTTTGCATTCACCACGTCCATACCAAACAGCTCACGCCAATAAAACTCTTGATCTGATAAAGCAGGAAGCGCTTGTGCACTGACTGCAATCTCAGCGTTGGTCAGCATCTGCGCGTCTTCGCGCTGATCCAGCCCCGTAAGTTTGGCGACATACCCTTTATTGTGGCGTTTCCAGTCTTCGACCTCGAAACGTTGCCACTGCCCGCGCACCTGGATAAACCAGGGTGAGTAGGCAAAAATGCTTTCAGCATCTTCAGTGTAAGAAAAAATCTTGAGCCAGCCTCGTATGCCGTACGACGAGCCTAGCTTGCCAACGACAATCGTCTCTTGCTCACTCATTTCTTCTTTTAACCCTGACACTGATCAATTACGCCGCTTGCGCTGCGTCTTTGACTAGCTTAGCTACACGGTCAGAAACCGTTGCGCCTTCGCTAACCCAGTGGTTTACGCGATCCAGGTCAAGGCGTAGTTTCTCTTCCTGGCCTTGAGCAACAGGGTTGAAGAAACCAATTTTTTCGATGAAGCGACCGTCGCGCGCCTGGCGGCTGTCAGCTACAACGATTTGATAAAATGGGCGTTTTTTCGCGCCATGACGTGCCAAACGAATGGTTACCATATCGTCCTCATTTGCATTACTTAATAAAATTGGCCCCGTTTCGCGTAAGCAATGCGGGGCCTCGTGCCAAAATAAAGCTCGGGAATTTTACTCTTTATTGCTGTGAATGCAACTGGTTTAGTCAAATTTCCACCAGCTGTCCCCAGCCTCACAGCGAGTTATCAAGCCTGCTAGCACTGGGCTAACAAGCAAAATATCGAATCGGATTAACCCATGAATCCGCCAGGGCCGCCGGGACCACCACCGGGTGGCATCATGCCCTTCATTTGGCGCATCATATTGCGCATGCCACCTTTTTGCATTTTCTTCATCATCTTCTGCATTTGGGTGAACTGCTTAAGCAAGCGGTTGACGTCTTGCACCTGGGTGCCTGAACCGGCGGCAATCCGCTTTTTGCGTGACCCTTTGATGATTTCTGGACGCTGGCGCTCACGCGGTGTCATCGAGTTAATGATCGCTTCCATCTGCAAGAACATTTTATCATCAACGTTATCTTTCACGTTATCAGGCACATTGGACATGCCAGGCAGCTTATCCATCATGCCCATCATGCCACCCATGCCCTTCATCTGCTCAAGCTGATCACGAAAATCGGCCAAGTCGAAGCCTTTCTTCTGCTTGAACTTCTTGGCCATTTTCTCGGCTTTGTCTTGATCGACATTACGCTCGAGATCTTCGATAAGCGACAGCATGTCGCCCATCCCCAAGATACGGGATGCCACCCGGTCAGGATGGAAAGGCTCAAGTGCGTCTGTTTTTTCACCCACACCCAAGAACTTAATCGGTTTACCGGTGATATGACGCACCGACAGTGCGGCACCACCACGGGCGTCACCATCAACCTTGGTCAGAACCACACCCGTCAATGCCAATGCATCGTTAAAGGCTTTGGCGGTGTTCGCCGCATCTTGGCCTGTCATGGCGTCTACCACGAACAGGGTTTCAACAGGGTTGATCGCGCGGTGAACGTCTTTGATTTCGCCCATCATGGCGTCATCGACATGCAAACGACCCGCCGTATCGACAATCACTACGTCATAAAATTTTAGCTTGCCGTGCTCAACCGCGGATTGAGCAATATCGACTGGATTTTGGTCAGTGCTGGACGGGAAAAAATCAACCCCCACTTCGCTAGCCAAGGTCTCCAACTGTTTGATCGCCGCCGGGCGATACACATCGGCAGACACCACTAACACTTTTTTCTTTTCTTGCTCGGTAAGCATCTTACCCAGCTTACCCACACTGGTGGTTTTACCCGCCCCTTGCAAGCCCGCCATCAAAATCACTGCGGGCGGCTGCGCCGCAAGATCCAATTTTTCATTGGCGTCGCCCATCACCGCTTCAAGCTCAGCTTGAACAATCTTGATAAACTCTTGCCCTGGGGTCAGGCTTTTAGAGACTTCAATGCCAACGGCGCGTTCTTTGACGCGTTTAACAAAATCACGAACCACAGGGAGCGCGACATCGGCTTCCAGTAGCGCCATACGCACTTCGCGCAGGGTTTCTTTGATATTGTCTTCCGTTAATCGCCCACGGCCGCTCACATTTTTGAGCGTCCGGGATAAACGTTCTGATAAGTTTTCAAACATGCGTTACTCGCCCACTCGTCCTATTGGCCCATGATTTTTCATCTGGGTGCAATCGCTGTCGCGAAATTACTGAGATTATACCGCAATCCCCCCATCACTTGCATGTATCGATAGCGACAGAGATTGAGGCAAGGTATACTCACACCTTCATTCTTATTGATTAACTGACTGATCGGTGACGATGGAAATTCTGACAGCCTTGTTGGCATCACTGCTTTATCTGGCCGCCATTTTGCAGATCATCCCCGGCTTGTCCAGCAACAATCAAATTAGTGCGAAGCCGGTCTTTTTCACCGCACTGGCTGCGCTGGCGTTACATGCTTATCTGCTCAAAGATCTGATTTTATCAGGAAGTGGGCAGAATCTTAGCATGCTCAACGTCGCCTCCTTGGTGAGTTTTATCATTGCGATGATGACGACCGGGCTAATTTTCCGATTGCGGCTATGGTTCTTGCTGCCGGTGGTTTATGCCTTTGCAGGACTAAACCTTGCGAGCGCGACCCTGCTGCCCGGTGCCTTTATTACGCATCTTGAATCACACCCAGAGGTGCTATTACACATTTCTCTGGCTCTGTTTTCATACTCAACATTGATGATTGCTACCCTGTACGCATTGCAATTGGCTTGGCTGGATTATCAGCTCAAACACAAAAAGCGCCAGGTGATTAATCATAATGTTCCTCCTTTAATGATGGTGGAGCGTCAGCTTTTCAACATCATTTTAGTCGGACAAGTATTATTAACACTCACTCTAATCTCTGGTTTTGTCTTTGTCGATGACATGTTCGCGCAAGGAAAAGCGCACAAAGCCTTCCTCTCGATGGCCGCTTGGGGAGTCTATGGTGTGCTCCTTTGGGGGCATTACCAGTCCGGCTGGCGTGGACGTCGGGTGGTCTGGTTTAGTATCGTGGGCGCGTTTCTCCTTACTCTGGCCTACTTTGGTAGCCGGTTTGTTCGTGAGATATTGATTGCAGGCTATTGATTACGCGCATTTAGCGTAAACACTCGAGCACACGCTCTGATTTTAAAACAAACGTAAGGAACAGTTCGTTGGACGACATATCGACGGGAATATTAATTTCCCTTTTGGTATTGCTTATCGTCATTTCCGGTTATTTTTCCGGGTCTGAGACAGGCATGATGGCACTTAATCGGTACCGGTTGCGCCACCTCTCTAAATCAGGCCACAGTGGCGCTAAGCGGGTCGAAAAACTGCTTACTCGGCCAGACCGATTGATTGGGCTTATTCTAATCGGTAATAACCTGGTAAATATTCTTGCCTCTTCAATCGCCACCGTCCTAGGGTTACGTTTGTATGGCGACGCAGGGATTGCGATCGCAACCGGTGTGTTAACGATGGTGATCCTGGTGTTTGCCGAAGTCACGCCCAAAACGCTGGCTGCTCTTTATCCAGAGCGCGTATCGTTTATTAGCAGCCATTTGCTCACCATCCTAATGAAGGTGTTTTATCCGCTTGTTAGCCTGGTGAACTTTATCACCAATGGCTTTTTGCGCTTGTTAGGAATAGGCGCTAAAGCCGACGGCAAGGATAATCTAAGCACCGAAGAGCTGCGAACCATTGTCAACGAAGCCGGTAGTTTGATCCCCCGTCGTCACCAGCATATGTTGCTATCGATTCTAGAGCTTGAAGAGGTGACCGTGGATGACATCATGGTGCCACGCAATGAGATCACTGGG
Source organism: Salinivibrio sp. MA607 (assembly GCF_001996245.1). Taxonomy (NCBI): domain Bacteria; kingdom Pseudomonadati; phylum Pseudomonadota; class Gammaproteobacteria; order Vibrionales; family Vibrionaceae; genus Salinivibrio; species Salinivibrio sp. MA607. The sequence goes on from NZ_MUFJ01000009.1 coordinate 21,899, forward strand.
ATTAATATCAATGATGACTGGAAGTCCATCATGCGCCAATTCACGCATGCCCCGCATGGAAGAATGGTGTTATATCGCGATACCATCGACGAGGTGGTTGGGATGCTGCGCGTCCGCAAAGCCTATCGCCTGATGGTTGAGAAAAACGAATTTAATAAAGAGACGCTGCTTCGCGCCGCCGATGAAGTCTATTTTATTCCGGAAGGCACGCCACTGAACGTACAAATGCTTAAATTTCAGCGTAATAAGCAACGTATCGGCTTAGTGGTAGACGAATACGGCGACATGATTGGCCTAGTGACGTTAGAAGATATTCTCGAAGAGATCGTGGGTGAGTTTACCACCTCTTTATCACCGAGCTTGGCCGAAGAGATTACGTCATTGACCGATGGTGGCTATTTGATTGAAGGTAGCGCCAATATTCGCGATTTGAATAAGAGTCTTAACTGGACCTTACCCACTGACGGCCCCCGTACCCTCAATGGTTTAATCCTCGAGCACTTGGAGGATATCCCTAAAAGCCGCTTGAGCATTGAAATTGATGGTCACCATATTGAAATTGTCGATGTTGCCGACAATATGATCAAGCAAGTCAAAGTCCTCCCTACAGACCAACCCGACGCCAATATTAGTGTTTAGACCATGCAGCGCACAACGTTAACTCTCACACTCATGAGTCAGCGTGTGCGCCATGTTTTAAGTGACGGAGCTTTAAGTGGCGGAGCGCCTCGATAAAGCTGGCTTCTTTAATCGGTTTGACGATGATGTAATCCGCGCCTGCTTGGTAAAAAGCGTCATGCACGCTGCCATACGCATCGGCCGTGCAAGCGTAGATGGGGACACTTAACCCGAGCGTTTGCCGTATGGCTTGCGTTGCTTCTACGCCACCAAGATTGGGCATATGGTTGTCCATCAACACCAAGTCATACTTCACTTGCTGAAGGCGTGCTAATGCTTGTTCTCCATCTTTCACCCACTCCACCTCAATATGATATTTATGGCAAAATGCTTGGGCGACCATAGCATTAATCTTATTATCCTCAACCAATAAGACGCGCTTGATGCCGAGCGACACAGGATCGAAAGGCACGTTTTCTGGCGCCTTGGCCGGTTTATTGTCCACCAAGGTGAGCGGCACCTCGACCACAAAGCGGCTGCCTTTATCTGGCTCACTGGTCACATCAATGTCACCTTCCAGCAAGTCTAATAGACTTTTAACAATCGACAGGCCCAGGCCGCTACCACCGTAAGTCCGCGTCACACTGGAATCCGCTTGTACAAAGGGATCGAACAAAGACTCAAGCGCCTGCTGGTTCATTCCTATCCCGGTATCACTCACTACGAGACGCAATGTATATTGACGCAATGTAGATTGACGCAATGTAGATTGATCTGACGAATTTTCATTCCCGTCTGTTTTTTCTACTTCACGTTGCGCTAGGGTGACCGTCAGCCCAACCTGCCCTGCATGAGTAAATTTTATCGCATTACTCATTAGGTTGAATAAGATTTGTGTGAGGCGAGACTGATCCGAGCGTACCATGGTATCAGCCGCAATCGGTGCATCGATATTCAATAAGATAGACTTGCTTTCACAAAGCGGTGTGTAAATGTTCTCCACCGTGCGAATGATATCTTGGAGATAAAACTCCCCATACTCGATGGTCATTTTACCTTGTTCAATCTTAGACAAATCGAGGATATCATTGAGTACTGTGAGTAAGTGCTCACCACTTTGGTATAAACTACCAAGTAGGTCTTTTTGTGCCTTATCCTCAGCTCTATCATTTAATATTTGCGTGATCCCCAAAATGCCGTTAAGCGGCGTGCGTATTTCATGGCTCATTTTGGCTAAGAACTCTGATTTAGCGCGCGCGGAGGCTTCCGCTGCTTCTTTGGCTCGCTGGCTTTGTTGCTCGGCTTCGATAAGAGATGTAATTTCTTGACCTTGGCCGATCACCGCTTTGACTTGGTTATCAACCATTAAAGGTGCAAGATTCCAGCGGTAAACGCGACGGTCAATCTCAATATTGACCCCTTTGAGGATGGTCCCATTAACCGCGCGCTTTAGATGAGGAGAGATGGCATACATAAACTGATCATACAACCAGCTTGAGGCATGGATTTGTTCATCATAGTTCAGCTTTAACTTGGCTGCTGGATTGATACGGGTGATAGCAAAGTCCGTGTCCCAAACAATAATCGGTGATAGCGCGTAATCAAATAAATCTTGTAGGGAGCGCTCTTTCTCGTGCAGCGCATGAAAAGTCGACTCTAAAGTTTTGCCGATGTGATTAAACTCTTCAATATCGGATCCGGCAAACGGCAAGGTACGTTGACGTGATCGCGCCCCTTGGCTATATCGCATTAGCCTATCGAGCGAATCCGCGACCCGAGTTTTCACAAAACGATTGACCCAAAAAGCGGCGATAATAATGATTAGGGTAGTGAGCAATAAGTTGATGCCCATTTGCCGCTGTAATGTGACAACATTGTCATTACGTTGCGCCGATAACAATGAAATTTTGGTTGACTCACCGCCGATGCGAAGCTTGGATTGGCTCACTAAGTAGTGCCGAAACGCTTGACTGCTCTCCTCGCTCGGCAACGTTAACGCCTTGCCTATGTCATCGTTACCACTAAGAGTAGATGCTAAGGTTGCATTGTCTGCCGATAGCCATACCGCCTGAGTGTCACTGGCACGCTGCAAACTTTTCACAAACGAAAAGTTGCCATTCAGCATCACGACCACATACAAATATCCGCCGAGTTTACCGTTTGATTGAAAAACGATCGGCGTTTTTCGCATCAGTAAATAACCTTGCTCTGTATCCGTGGTGACAGTGGTTAAGGTCCAACGATTAATACTTCGTAATTGCAAACGCAGCTGATCCAATCCCTCATTATCAATACCGTGAAACAAGCTACTGCCATCATGCCATAACACACGGTCGTCTTTAGCGATAAAACGAAAGTCAGGGGTATTTGCAACATCTTGTTGCTCTTGTTCGATAAAATAGTCATCAAGTGCGTCACTGTCTTCACTGGCGACCAGTGATTGGAGTGTCATACTTGCAGCATTGGTATTTTGATGAATTTGTAGTGCCGTTAAGCGACTATCAAAGACGTTTTGCAATAGACGAGAAGTTTGTACCAAAGTACGGCTAATCTCTTGATTAATCCCCGCCAAGGTCAACTGGTAACTTTGTATGTAAACGCCCGCGGTCACACATAAGAAGAAGACCACAATCAAGCGAGTCAGTAATTGCGATAGTGATAATTTAGGTGAGCCAAGGGTGGGCATGATCTAATCCGAGTATCTAAATGCATGTTGCTTAAGTTTTTCTATTCGATCCGGATCATCATATTGAGTGACGACGTTAAACCGACCTGAGTACACAACAGGCACAGCTTTTTGTTGTAGATCGCGTTTGATGGCTTCAGCCATCGCCACCCCGGTATCATCGTTCATACGCATCACGGTTGCGTCTAGTTGTCCTGACATAACAGCATCCAATTCAGCGGACCCGCCTCCCCAGCCGTTAACACCAACTTCCTCTCTTCCCAACTCTTCAAGCGCTTTGATTGCCCCAAACGCCACATCCGTCGCGCAAGCATAAATAAAATCGAGTTGCGGATTATTGTTTAACATGGCTTTGGCTGCCTGATAACCAGAATGTTGGTCACCTTTGGTGTAATAAGCCGAGACCAATTGACTATCACCATGGCGACTCATGGTTTCAATAAAAGTGTCCCCACGTGCATCACTCACATAACCTTGAGAAAAAAACAACACCGAGTAACTCGCCCCTTTCGGATAACGCGTTTGATAATAATCAGCCAGTAGCTGACTGCCGCGCTGATGGTCAAACCCCACGTAGAGAAAAGGCTGATTACCTTGCCACGCTTTTACCGGTGTGGTGATATTTTGCAATATGAGCTTGGTTTTTTTCTGTGATAGCACATGATTAATAAACTTACGGTGACGAACACTGTTTAAGGTAAACACAAGATAGTCGGCACCGTCACGCAGCGCCGCATACAAAGACGCACTTTGTTCTCGTATGTCGTTGTTCGGTCGTGTTGTGACTTCTTTTAACTGATAAGGAATATTAAGCGCTTGTAAGCGACGTTCGAACGCTCGCACATTACGCTGCCAATAATCAGAGATTTGCTGACCCGGCACGACCACTGAAATTTTTATCGGTGCCAGCGCACGTTGCATTGGCGCAGGATCGGCTTGCACTTGTTTATCGAGTGTTGCCGTCAGCGCTTTTTGCTCAGGATACCGTGCAAGAAACTCGTCATATGACCAATAGCCATTTAACGACGCTTGCGCACTCGGCACCGTCACCAACAACATGATACCTAGCAGGTAATGATACATACTGATGGGCCGAATATGATGTCTTGTGCGTAAACTCACTTTGGGTTTCACAGCCTTTTTTGATGGTCGATTTCAGTTGTCAGCTTAGCGAAACCCAGGCGAATACGCAGCGACAAAATGCAGAAGCGTGCTTGAACAGGCAAAAAAGCTGCAACGACGCCTACACTTCTCTTGGGTTTATCTAGCTATTGAGACAAAAATAATGAAAAGAACACTCAAATCGGGAGGGGGGGCGGTAACACAGAAGGCAGTGTTACCGCAGAGGGATGACTGGTCGCGTTTTAATCGACGCGCAACGTTTGCAACATCGATTCGGGCAGCGATAGATCATCATTTTTGTTGACGGTCACACCTGCATCTATGATTGCACGAGCAATATCTTTGGCTTCATTCAACGAATGCATCTCATAAGTACCACATTGATATTCGTTAAGCTCCGGAATTTTATCTTGCGAAGGAACAATAAGGACATCTTCCATCGCAAGCTCCCATGCTTTAGCAACCTCCGACTCTTGGGGCTCGCCAATCAAGCTCATATAAAAACCGGTGCGGCAGCCCATCGGTGAGATATCGATGATCTCCACCTTGTCACTATTCAGATGATTACGCATAAAGCCAGCGAAAAGGTGCTCCAAGGTATGGATCCCTTTTTCGGTTAAGTGCTGTTCATTGGGACGACAAAAACGCAAATCAAACACAGTGATGGTGTCACCGCTGGGCGTTTGCATGGTTTTTGCGACCCGTACCGCCGGTGCATTCATGCGGGTATGGTCAACCGTGAAGCTATCTAGTAGTGGCATCTTTCCTCCTTCATTCATCACTGCGGCCTTAAAATGGCCACCAGCTCAGATTGTCTTCTAGTCGTTGCCGGCACCCTTTTAGCTGCCAACCGTAGTCCTTTGCTTGTTGTTCGACTTTACGCGCCACCCGTTTGAGCCCAGGTTTTCGCTCAAATGAGCCACGTTGAAATCCGCCTCTTCCTTCATGGTAAGCTAAATATTGCCGGTAAACATCCCATTGCGACACCCCAAGCTGACGATGCGTTTCTGATGTGTACCAGCCTATAAACTGTAACGCATCGGCAAAGTCGGTGCGAGAGCCGCCATTGTCTGTGGCTTTTTGATAGTCTGACCACGCGGGGTCTTGTGCTTGCGCATAACCATATGCGCTGCTCACTCGCCCCCAGGGTAAAATGCCTAATACATAGTCACGTGGAGGCAAAGCATCGTGAACGAACGCGCTTTCTTGCTTCACAAATGCCATCGCGACCTGAATAGGCGTCCCCCAGCTGTCTTCCATCTCGACGGCCGCCTCAAACCAGTCAGGATTTTGCTCAAAAATCGCACAGACATTGCTGGGGTTATCCGGTGGCGGCGTCGCGCACCCGGGTAACAATATCATGGCGGTGATTATCCCGAATCGGTTGAGAATACGCGTCCTGCTCATCGCCATTATTCCAGTTACCAGCTTTCTGCCATCGGCACATCTTTGAAATAAGCGTTTAGAAACTGCTCAAAGCTTTGTGTGTCACTGGCTTCTACCGCTTTTTGACGTGCCATACTGTCTTCGGCTTCTCGGAGAAAGTCGACATCACTGTGAACCTGATACGGCACATCAGCCAATGCCTCCTTGTGCTCACTCGCCAAGCTTAGGCCAACACCACCAATTCCGCCTTGCGCAATCACGTCTGCCAGCACACGCCCTGATAAGGTTAGTTCGGGGTTATCAAAACACGCAATCATTTTGTCGCATACGCGCTCATAGCGGCTATCACCAACGGTCTGGTCCATCACTTTGGCTAATTGTTTCAGCTCTGCCATCACCTGACGTCCCCACTCGGCCTGAGTTAGGGTACCGCCATTGCATCCTGTGGTTAAGGTTAAGCCGGGTTTTCGCCCTTCAAGTACAATTTTATTCCAGTTATCCCGCCAGCAATTCAGCTCCGGATCGGACATGGGCTCGGAGGGCGATAACGCACACCAAGACACAAATAAATCGAGAAAATGCACTTGATCTTCTTCAATGCCAATAGGGCTGTAAGGATTCACATCCAGTGAGCGGACTTCTATGTACTCTACTCCGCCGCGGCTTAGTGCTTCGGTCGGCTTTTCGCCGCTTTCCGCATTACGCTTTGGTCGAATCGGAGCATAAAGCTCATTCTCAATTTGCAGCATATTGGTATTGAGTTGTCGATAGGTTTCACCGTCACGAATCCCCAACTGTGCAAATTGCTGCGAAGGGGTACGAATAGCGCGACGTAATCCTTCTAAATATTGCTCTAATGTATTAAAGCCTATTTTCAAGTCGGCTTGGGCGTTGTTGGTATAGCCTAAATCACTCAAACGCAGGGACGTTGCATACGGCAAGTAACAGGTTCCCGATGGCATGTGCTCAAACGCCAGCGGACTGTCAGTATGTTTGATAAAGGATCCACACAAAGCCGGTGATGCACCAAACAGGTAAGGGATCATCCAACCATGGCGGTAGTAATTACGGATCAAATCAAAATAGCCTTGTGTCACCGCAGCTTGGCTAACAGTCTCTGAGTGATACAGGTGCTGCCAAAACGCCTCAGGGAGTGAGATATTAAAATGCACGCCCGAGATCACTTGCATCACACTGCCATAGCGGTGTTTGAGTCCCTGCCGATAAAGCGTTTTCATCCGACCAATATTCGAGCTGCCATATTGCGCCAAAGTAATATCGTCTTCCGATGCGACCACACAAGGCATTGACATCGGCCAGAGCTGTTCATCATCCATCTGTTGATAGGTAAAACGATGAATATCCTGCAACTCGTCTAACATCCCTTTCACCGAGGTGTTGACTGGGGTAATAAATTCCAATAAAGACTCGGCGAAATCGGTGGTAATCCAACGATGCGTCAATGCGGCGCCAAGTGCGTCTGGGTGCGCAGTTTGCGCTAAGTGACCATTCGGTGTAATACGAAGTGCTTCACGCTCGAGCCCTCGGGCTATCCCCTTTAATGCGTCTGGGTTTTGCGCTAAACGCGCTAACCGCTGGGTGAAATCAGTCAAAATGTATCTCTTATTTGTATGCTGCGTGGTGGTCAATATAAACAAGCTATTGCTCAAAAGCCATCACGCAGCGGGGTAAGTTTATCCAACCGGTATTAACGGTAATCTAACGCCAGCCTATTGACTGGCAAGCCAAGTTGACGCAGATCCCCTTCCAAACGCTCTGCATCGCCAACCACGATGATTTGGTAGTCGTTAGGATCGAACCAGCGCGATGCTTGGGCATTTAGTTGTTGGCGTGTCAGTGAATACAGCATGGCTTTTTGGGCTTCACGATAGTCATCATCCAAATTAAACGCCTCAATGTGCGCAATCAAGCCCGCTTTTTCCCACGGTGTTTCATAATTGAGTGCATCCTGCTGGCCGCTCGATTGACGTAAATAGGCAAGCTCTTGCTCAGTAAATCCATTTTCGTGCGCGTGGGCCATTTCTTTCCAAAGCTCTTTAATGGCCTCGGCACTGGCATCCGCACGCACATCGGCACCGACTTCAATGGTCCCAGTTTGACGACCACCATACACAGCACTGTGGGCGCCGTAGGTGTAACCTTTATCTTGGCGTAAGTTTTGGTTGATGCGGGCATTAAAGTTTCCGCCGAGATTAAAGTTAGCTAAGCGGGTTTTAAACATGGGGCCGGTTGCGTCGTAAGGCATGCCATGACGTATCATACGGATACTGGTTTGTGGCGCTTGTGGTTTATCCACTAACCAAATTTGTGGACTTTTTTCGTCTCGAGGCACGGGCCTTGCAACTTGAGCATGCCCCTCAGGAGTCGATTGCCAAGGTTGAATCCGGTTAGCGAGATTGATCGCATGCTCACGGGACAAATCACCCACCACGACAAGCTGACTTTCTTTCAACACATAATGCTGTTGATAAAAGCGTTTAACGTCGGCAAGGGTGAGTGCGGCAACGTCTTCTGCCACACCACCTTGCGGGGCACGGAAGGTTGCATCTTGATAAAGCAATTGGCTAATAGCCTGATCCGCCAACCAGCCCGCATCGTCGGCGCGTGACGCCATCCCCTCTAATGCTTGTTTTTTGAGCCGCTCGAAATCTTGCTCCGCAAACGTCGGTGCACTGATCACCTTATTCACTAATTGAAGCGTCTCTCCCAGATGCTTTTTCAAGGATGTCACGGTCAATGTCGTATGATAAGCCTCTGGATTAACACTCATCTGACTGCCAAGTTTATCTAGCGCTTGGGTTAATTCCGCGGCCGACATTCCCGCGCCGCCTTCTGTGATCATACTAGCCGTGAGCTCGGCGATACCACGCTTATCATTCGGCTCCATCAACACACCTGCCGGCAAGCGAAGTTGCAAGGTCACCGTGGGGGTCTCGCGACTGACAGTGCCTGCCAGGTGAATACCATTGTCGAGATCCGCGCGATAAATAGTAGGAACATGGACAGTCACGCTTCCATTCGGGGGCGGGATCAGGCTGCGGTCAAAGCGTTCAGGCGTGTTGCGTAACGCCAGTGTATCCGCATTATTTTGGCTAGCGACGTGGCGATAATCAGGGCGCTGATAGACAAAGTTTGCCGGATGAGCGACCAAATCTTGACGCCCTTCAGGCACCACACTGAGGTTAACCGCAGGTTGATTGCTTACCCACTGTTGATAACTGTCCATCACCTTTTGAGGCGTTACAGCATCCAAACGGGCTAGGCGTTGTGTCAGTATGCTTGCGTCGCCATGCAACGTATAGTCACTGGCCAGTTGTTCTACTTTGCCATCGACGCTTTGTAGGGCAAAAATGTTATCCGCTTCTACCATGGCTTTGATTTGGCTGATATCGTCTTGGTCAACGCCTTGCGCCGCAAATGTCGCCATGCTCTGGCGCAGTAGCGTACGCACCTCAGCTAACGACTGATCTTGACTGCCGACACCATAGATCTCGAAGGTGCATGCAAGCTCACCGCACTGATGCGATGCGCCTGCACTAAGCAGTTTTCCCGTTTGCACCAATGATTGGTAAAGGACACTATCTCGCCCTTGTCCCAACACATTGGCCAGGACACTCAGACGCGTACTGGTGTCTGTCTCAGGCGTACTGGTGGGGAAGCTCATGATCAAAACAGGCTGCGACACTTTATCTTCTAAAGTGACAAATCGATCGGCTTCCAGAGTGACAGGCTGAGGGTCTGCCGCGGGGATAGTTGGCCCTTGCGGGATGTCACCAAAGTACTTTTTCACCCACGCTAAGGTTTGTTGTACATCAATATCCCCACCAATGGTCAAGGTGGCATTGTTGGGACCGTACCAGCGTAAGAAGAATTGCTTGAGGTCATCGACATCAACGCGGTCTAAATCTTCCACGTAACCAATCACCGGCCATGAATAAGGATGACCTTCGGGGTATAGCGCTTGATTAATGGTTTCGTTAACGCGGCCATAGGGAACATTGTCTATCCGAAAGGCTCGCTCGTTTTTCACCGTATCACGCTGCACTTCAAACTTACGCTGCGACACGGCATCCAACAGAAAACCCATGCGATCGGATTCTAACCAAAGTACACGTTCTAATTCATTAGCCGGCACCGTTTGATAATACTGGGTAGTATCGCGATTCGTCGAGCCATTGTTATAGCCACCGACTTCTTTGATACGCTTACCATGATCGTCAACGTGCTCTGAGCCTTCAAACATCATATGTTCGAAAAAGTGCGCAAAGCCGGATTTGCCAGGCTCCTCACGCGCAGAGCCAACATGATAGCGCATGTCGACACTGACTAAGGGATCGGAGTGGTCTTGGTGCAGCAAAACAGTCAGCCCGTTATCGAGCGTAAACTGTTGATAAGGCACTTGAGCACTGCCCGGTGGTGGCGAGACTGTTTTTATCCAGGTCACCCCCTTTGGCGTAGCAGGAGGCGATGTTTCCAGTCGCTGACACCCTGTCAGAACGGATAAAACGAGAACAGCGACGAACAATAAGCGTTGCATATGATGATTCCTACCCAGTGACCCAATTAAATGACCAAACAATAACCATGTAACGCGATGCTTTGGCGATAAAGATAACCGCCCAACACCATGATTGACGCAAACGTAGCCAACCGGCGACCACACACAAAGGGTCGCCAATGATGGGGACCCAACTCAATAATAAAGCCGCATAACCATAACGTTGCAGTCCCAAGTGCGCACGACGATGCCAGCGTTGGTGCGGCTGATAATCCGGAATCCAACGGCCGATAGCATAGTTGGTCATGCCTCCAAGGGTGTTTCCGACGGTCGCAATAGCTACAATTACGCCATCAGCAAACTGTTGCTGAGTTAATAAGTAAACCAAATTCGCTTCTGAACCACCTGGCAACAAAGTGGCACTCAAAAAGCTGGTGACAAACAGTGTCGCCAACGCCGACCAGTCGTCCATGGTTGTTACGACGACGGCATTTCTAATACTCGCTTACCGCGTGTATGACCAGACTCGAGCGCTTTATGGGCTTGCGCCCCTTGTTCTAGAGGGTAGACAGCGGCAATATCAATATGAAGCTCGCCTTGATCAAGCATGTCAAGCAAGCGCTGAGTTTGCCAGGTGTTGGGCTCAACCAGCATCCCCGTGGCTTTTAATCCTCGCTCGGCCGCAGCAGCGGTGATCATATCACGTGTATTGGTCGGCACCGTGACCACACGTCCACCGGTTTTTAGGCTCGCAAGTGCTTCAATGCCCGTATCGCCACCGACCAAATCAATCAGTACATCAAACTCGCCCTGCGCTGTCGCCCAATGTGCCTGGTGATAGTCTATCGGTTTCGCATCTAGCTGGCGCAAAAATTCATGGTTGCCCGGCGATGCTGTCGCATACACCTGAGCCCCCGTTCTTACTGCTAATTGTACCGCAAGGTGGCCCACTCCCCCGGCCCCCGCCAAAATCAGTATTTTTTCGTCACGGGCGAGCTTGACATGCTCGAGCGCTTGCCACGCCGTGAGCCCGGCAAGTGGTACCGCGGCAGCATCCACCATTGGGACACTGGGTGGTACCGTGGAAAGCAGTCCGGCGTCGGCAGCCACATACTGGCTATATCCCCCTCCCTCGGTCGGGAAACCAATCATTCCTGCCACGCGATCCCCCACATCAAACTTACTTTCGTTGGTGCCGTTTGCCACCACCACACCGGCCACATCGTAACCGGGTACCCAAGGCAGCTTATCTTGGTTATGTTCCGCCGCCCAACCCAGTCCGGCACGGGTTTTAGCATCGATCGGGTTCACGCCCGCGGCTTTTACCTGAATTAACACCTGCTCTTCCGACGGTGAGGGGATAGCACGGTTTACTGGGGAGAGAACCTCTGGCGCACCGAATTCGGTAATCGCAAGAGACAAGTTATTCGACATATTGACTCCTTTCGCATGCCATTATGCTTTCATGGCGCAGGTAATAAATTTGATAGCGCAGATAATAAAAAAGCACAGGGTCATCGCAACGCGTAAACCCCTAGTCTTAACAAAAACAGCGACAGACTCAATGCCTGCCGCTGTTTTCTTTTCACTGTTCACGTGTTTTGTTTTTGCTACGGTTTGTCTCTACATTCACATCGCACGGCTATCCGACTAACGCCAACAATATCCCCGCTGCGACAGCCGAGCCAAGCACGCCAGCCACATTCGGTCCCATCGCATGCATCAGCAGGAAGTTATGTGGATTGGCATCCAGTCCAACCTTATTCACCACGCGCGCAGCCATTGGCACGGCAGAGACGCCGGCCGCACCAATCAGTGGGTTGATGGGATCGCGGCTAAACCGGTTAAGCAGCTTCGCCATTAAGACGCCCGTTCCGGTGCCGATGCTGAACGCGACCGCTCCGAGCACCAAGATCCCCAAGGTTTCAAACTGAAGAAACTTATCCGCTTCTAGCTTGGAACCAACGGCAAGCCCCAAGAAAATGGTCACAATGTTGATCAACTCATTCTGCGCAGTACTCGATAACCGATCGACGACGCCACACTCACGCATCAGATTGCCCAGACAAAACATACCAACCAAGGGCGTTGCGGAGGGTAAGAATAAGATCGTCATCATCAAGACCGCTAAAGGAAACAGCACTTTCTCCGTTTTCGAGACATGACGCAGCTGTTTCATTTCAATTTGGCGTTCTTGTGGCGAGGTGAACAACTTCATGATCGGCGGTTGAATAATTGGCACCAACGCCATGTAACTATAGGCCGCGACTGCAATCGCGCCAAGAAGATCCGGCGATAGTCGGCTAGCCAAGAAGATGGCCGTCGGTCCATCCGCACCACCAATAATCGCAATTGATGCTGCATCTTGAAGGCTAAATTCCATGCCTGGGACCAGATTGAGCAAGATAGCACCGAACAAGGTAGCAAAAATGCCAAATTGCGCCGCCGCCCCTAAAAKCAAGGTACGCGGGTTAGCAATCAAGGCACCAAAGTCGGTCATCGCCCCCACTCCCATAAAGATCAATAACGGGAAAACCCCCGTATCAATCCCGACATGGTAGACGTAATACAACAAACCGCCCGGCTCGTTAAAACCCGCGTTGGGAATATTCGCCAAGATTGCCCCAAACCCGATGGGCAACAGAAGCAAAGGCTCAAACCCACGTCGGATCGCAAGAAAGAGCAGCAGACAACCGACGGCCATCATCACCAGCTGTGGCCACTGGAAATTCGCCAGTCCAGTTTCCGACCACAGGATCATTAATCCTTCCATGCTGCCCTCTTATCCTAAATGTAAAAGCGGCATGCCGACAGTCACGGCGTCGCCTTCTTTTACTTGTACATCTTGGACAGTGCCAGCATGCGCAGCCCTGACTTCGGTTTCCATCTTCATCGCTTCTAGGATGATCAGAACGTCACCTTCTTGTACATGCTCACCGGCGGTCACCATGACTTTAAAGATATTACCCGCTAACGGTGCGGTGACTGGCTCTGCGTGGGTAGATGCCGGCTGTGACACCGGGGCACGCGGTGCTGTAGGCGCATTGTCGACATCGTTAGCAGTTTGAATCGCGCCTAGTGCGCCATCGGGACCGACATCCACTTGATACACCTGGCCATTAACGCGCACGCTGTAAGTTTCAACCTCAACTTGGCTCGCTGGGCTAGCCGCGGGCGTTGCTGGCGGCGTGGAGTCTCCGGTGGGTACCGGTTCAAACGCATCAGGGTTGCCACGATTTTGGAGGAATTTCCAACCCACTTGTGGGAACAAGGCGTAAGTGAGGACATCGTCAATCGTCTCTTCCGCCAAACTCACACCTTCTGTCGACGCTTTATCGGTTAATGCCTGCGTCAAGTTTTCCATTTCGGGGGCTAATTTATCCGCCGGACGGCAGGTAATCGCTTGTTCACCGTCAAGCACGCGCGCTTGTAATTTTGCATTGACCGGTGCGGGGGCTTTTCCGTATTCGCCTTTTAACAGCGCAGCAGTCTCTTTAGTAATGCTCTTATAACGCTCGCCGGTCAATACATTAATGACCGATTGCGATCCGACAATTTGTGAGGTCGGCGTAACTAAGGGGATATATCCTAAGTCTTCACGCACCCGCGGGATCTCGTCTAAGACCTCATCCATTTTGTCAGCCGCGCCTTGTTCTTTAAGCTGGCTTTCCATGTTGGTCAACATACCGCCGGGCACTTGCGCGATCAAAATACGTGAGTCGACGCCTTTTAACTGCCCTTCAAATTGGGCGTATTTTTTCCGCACGGTACGGAAGTAAGCCGCAATCGATTCAAGTTTATTCAGGTCAAGATGAGTTTCACGCTCGGTGCCTTCAAGCATCGCAACAACGGTTTCAGTCGGGGTATGCCCATAAGTTTGGCTCATTGAGGAAATGGCCGTATCCAGGACATCTAACCCCGCTTCTACTGCTTTAACCGCCGTTGCTGTTGATAACCCTGTGGTCGCATGACAATGCAGCGACAGGGGAATATCACAGGTCGATTTTATGCGGCTTACGAGCTCATACGCTTCATAAGGTTTAAGCAAGCCGGACATATCTTTGATGCACAGAGAGTGACAGCCAAGATCTTCCAACTGCTTGGCTAAATCGGTCCAGGTATCCATGGTATGCACAGGGCTAGTGGTGTAAGAAATCGTTCCCTGAGCGTGGGCACCTACGTCCACCGCCGCACCCACAGCGGCTTGAAAGTTACGCACATCATTCATGGCATCAAAGATGCGGAATACATCCATACCGTTGGCATGAGCGCGTTCAACGAACTTGTATACCACATCATCGGCGTAGTGGCGGTAACCCAAGAGATTCTGCCCACGTAAAAGCATTTGCATCGGGGTATTAGGCATGGCTTTTTTAAGCTCTCGCAACCGTACCCAAGGGTCTTCACCCAAATAGCGAATACAGGCATCAAAGGTCGCGCCACCCCATGTTTCTAATGACCAGAACCCAATCTGATCGAGCTCGGCGGCAATCGGCAACATATCGTCCAAACGCAGACGTGTGGCAAACAACGACTGATGGGCATCACGCAATACCACATCGGTAATAGCTAACGGCGTAGACATAACAAACTCCTTTTTATATGTGCCTTACCACTCAACGATGGCGTTGGCGGTACTGCTGGACAGCGACAGTGATCGCGGCAACGACATCCGGTGAAGGCTGCGATACGTCAGGTGCTGCTTGGGCTTTGGGCTGAACGGCCGCTTTCGCCGCGGCAGGGGGGGTAGGGTCACCAAAACGTTCCAGTTGGCGGACCAAAAAAATTAATACCGAAAGAAATACAAATACCACAACCATGCCGGTTAACATCAGCATCGTTGCCTGTTCTAAAAGCGGGCCTAAATCCATGGTTTCTTCCTTGTTACTCACTCTTACTGACAATGATGCGCGGATGGCCCGTTATTATTCATTTATCTTGGTGGCCATTTCATCATCGGCGTTCAAAATACTAACAATTCGCATAAATGACAATCTCGTGTTGTGTTTTTGTTACCTGACAACACGGGTCATGATGCACTCATCGCACGCGAACAACCGCCACTCGAAAAGGCGTATTTATCTCGTCCAAGTCCGTTAATCGCGCGATGAAACGTCCTGGTACATAGAGGGTTTTGACGGTTTGGCTAACAATAGAGGCGCACTATCCCATTTTTGGAAAAAGCGTTTTTCCAGTATCACAATACGCTGTCAAACAGCGATAGCGAAAATAATAAACGGAAAAGTCGATTTGGGTGACAATGAAAAGATAGCGAAATGGGAATTAAGGAGAAGGAAGAGGTAATGCAAAATGGCGCGTCCGGGAGGATTCGAACCTCCGACCGCCTGGTTCGTAGCCAGGTACTCTATCCAGCTGAGCTACGGACGCGCTGACGGATTTGCATAGATTGAAGATGGCGCGCTCGGGAGGATTCGAACCTCCGACCGCCTGGTTCGTAGCCAGGTACTCTATCCAGCTGAGCTACGAGCGCGTGTCGTCAATCTTATGTTCATCCTGAACGGTGTTGCGGGTCTTCCATGGAGGTGATGGCGCGTCCGGGAGGATTCGAACCTCCGACCGCCTGGTTCGTAGCCAGGTACTCTATCCAGCTGAGCTACGGACGCACATCTTTTACTGCAATTATCACAAGGCAGGCTTGTCGATAATGGCGGTGAGGGAGGGATTCGAACCCTCGATACGGCTACAAACCGTATACTCCCTTAGCAGGGGAGCGCCTTCAGCCACTCGGCCACCTCACCGCAAGTAGTGGCGCGTCCGGGAGGATTCGAACCTCCGACCGCCTGGTTCGTAGCCAGGTACTCTATCCAGCTGAGCTACGGACGCGCATCTATCTTGCTTGCAACAACATGGCGGTGAGGGAGGGATTCGAACCCTCGATACGGCTACAAACCGTATACTCCCTTAGCAGGGGAGCGCCTTCAGCCACTCGGCCACCTCACCGTCGCTGCGGGTGCACATATTACTTTGAGCCAGATATATGTCAAACACTTTTCGGGGAAAAGTCGCCTTGTTACTAACAAATGGACAATTATCACCCACCAGGTGTTTTTATTGTTGGTTTTATCGCCGTTTCATTTTGATTTTATGGGAAAACCAACCATAAAAAAGGCCGACCCTGGTCGACCTCTTTTGCTTTGTTAGTAGTCGTTTTGACTACCGGCTGGCGCGCCTTTTTCGGCTTGAATACGCATGTAGATCTCTTCGCGGTGTACAGAGACATCTTTCGGTGCATTCACACCAATACGTACTTGGTTACCTTTTACACCCAACACAGTGACGGTGACTTCATCACCAATCATCAAGGTTTCGCCAACACGGCGAGTCAAAATCAGCATGCTTCTACTCCTTGAGTATCAATCTTTTATTTATTCAATTAGTTTCTGAGCCAGATAACCCGCCAGCGTATCGGCTCGCTATCTGCAATCGTTGGATTATTTCCCTGCTCGTGATGCCAATGCGGGAGGTTTTGTTACCCGCACTTCACACTATGGCCGAATTATCACACCATATCCAGAAAAGGGCAGAGAAATTTACTGTTTTATCATCATACCGTTAGCCATAAAGGCGCGTGATCTGAGACAACAGAGTAAGAGAAATCAGTGTTGCACTGGTCAGCAAAGCGATAAAATGTAAGCGATATCACCGCTCAGCACCGACACATCGCCTAAGGCGTTGCACTATACAGAATCAAAAAAAAAGTGCAATTATTAATCTAGATCACAAAAAAAGGCCGCGCATGGCGACCTTCTTGACTTTTCTTAAATGCTTTTTAGCGAATTATAACCGTTCGGCAAGCCAAGCATCGACAGCGGCTAACGCGCTGGGTAATGCGCTTACATCGCTACCACCCGCTTGCGCCATATCAGGGCGACCACCGCCTTTACCACCGACTTGTTGCGCGACAACATTGACCAGCTCACCCGCTTTCACTGTACCGGTGAGATCTTTGGTCACACCCGCAATCAGGCCTACTTTATCGTTGGCGACATTGCCGAGAAGCACAATCCCGCTCCCCATTTGGTTTTTGAGATCATCAACCATACTACGCAGTGCCTTGTTATCTGCCCCATCGAGTTGGCTGATCAGTACCTTAGTGCCATTGATTTCGCGCACTTGGTTAATCAATCCAGCGCTTTCTTGTGCTGCGAGCTTTTGCTTCAGTTGTTGGATTTGCTTCTCCAACCCTTTAGCTTTGCTATGCACTTCATCCAATTTGGCCTCGTAGTCGGCTTGGGTTTGGTACACATTATCTATCGCCGCTTGACCTGTAATGGCCTCGATACGACGAACTCCAGCTGCAATACCTGCCTCTGAAACGATTTTGAACATACCAATGTCGCCGGTACGATTGGCATGCGTGCCACCGCAAAGCTCGATGGAGAAGTCGCCCATACTCAATACGCGCACTTCGTCGTCGTATTTCTCACCAAACAATGCCATCGCGCCTTTTTGTTTCGCAGCGTCGATATCCATGACTTCCGTTTGTACTGCATTGTTAGCGCGAATTTGCTCATTAACGATACGCTCTACCGCTTTTAGCTCATCGGCAGTCACAGGCTCTAAGTGAGAAAAATCAAAGCGCAAACCATCAGCGCGCACCAAGGACCCTTTTTGCGCAATGTGATCGCCGAGCACCTCACGGAGCGCTGCATGTAACAGGTGCGTGGCTGAGTGGTTCATGGCCACCGCATGACGACGCTTGGCATCGACTTGCGCGGTTGCCTGCGCGCCAACACTTAGCTGTCCGTCGGATAAAGCACCATAATGAGCAATCGCCTGCCCGATCTTCTGGGTATCCGTTACCGTGAAACGCCCTTGGTCGGTATCAATGATGCCTGTATCGCCACACTGACCACCGGCTTCGGCATAGAAAGGGGTGTGGTCGAGGATAACCACCGCGTGATCGCCCGATGCCAGATGGTCGACCGATTCACCCTCCACGAAAATCTCAGTGATCTGACCTTTCGCCTCTGTGCCTGTGTAACCGCAGAAATCAGAGCCGTGGTCGACTTTAATCGTTTGGTTGTAATCGGTGCCAAATTGACCGGCTTCGCGCGCGCGTTGACGCTGAGCGTCCATCGCCGCTTCAAAACCGGCTTCATCAATGCGGTAACCGCGCTCACGTGCGACATCGTTGGTTAAGTCCGCTGGAAAGCCGTAGGTATCGTAAAGCTTGAAGACGGTCTCGCCATCCAACTCATCGCCATCCACTTTATCTAACGCTTCTTCTAGCATTAACATGCCGCGTTCAAGAGTACGACTAAAGTTGTCTTCTTCAATTTTTAGGACTTTTTCAACCATGGTTTGCTGCGCACGCAGATCTTCGCCGGCCGTGCCCATGATGGTGGCCAACGGCCCCACCAACTTGTAGAAGAAGGTGTCTTTGCTGCCTAACTTATTACCATGACGCACCGCACGACGAATAATTCGACGTAACACGTAGCCGCGCCCTTCGTTAGAAGGCATCACACCATCGACAATCAAATACGCACAAGATCGGATATGATCAGCGACCACACGCAAAGACTGATTGGTCAGGTCTTCAACTCCGATGATGTCAGCCACTTGCTTAATTAATTGCTGGAAAACATCAATTTCATAGTTGGAGTGCACGCCTTGCTTAATCGCGGCGATACGCTCAATCCCCATTCCCGTATCAACTGACGGTTTAGGGAGGTTCTCCATGGTGCCATCAGCTTGTCGATTGAACTGCATGAAAACGATGTTCCAGATCTCAATGAAGCGATCACCGTCTTCTTCAGGCGTACCTGGAGGTCCTCCCCAGATATGCTCACCGTGGTCGTAGAAAATTTCACTGCAAGGCCCACAAGGTCCGGTATCCCCCATTTGCCAGAAGTTGTCTGATTCATACGGCTTTCCGCCTTCTTTATCGCCGATACGCACAATGCGATCCGCCGGTACACCGATGGTGTTATGCCAAAGATCAAACGCTTCGTCATCAGTGTGGTAAATGGTCACCAACAGTTTTTCTTTTGGCAAACCGATCGTCTCGGTCAAAAACGCCCACGCATAAGCAATCGCGTCTTTTTTGAAGTAGTCACCAAAACTAAAGTTACCGAGCATTTCAAAAAAGGTGTGATGACGAGCGGTAAAGCCTACATTTTCAAGGTCGTTATGTTTACCGCCGGCGCGCACACAACGTTGTGCTGAGGTCGCACGTGTGTAGTCTCGCTTCTCGGCCCCTAAGAAGGTGTCCTTAAATTGGTTCATGCCTGCATTAGTGAACAACAGTGTTGGGTCGTCGGCAGGGACGAGCGATGAGCTAGGCACAATCTGGTGCCCTTTGCTTTCAAAGAACTTGAGAAACGCTGTACGGATCTCATCAGTGCTCATATACATTGGCTAATCCTGATAATCGAATATTGCGTTAGCAACCGGTTATGGTAATGACGCGATGGGAGCATCGTATTGTTTACGCCATTGTAAACAACCGATCGCGTGGGGAAAAGAGACAGAGTAGGATTGGTTTAGAAATGCGGGTCGATATCGTCGTCATTCAGCGCGTATTGGATTTGATCAAAGTTAAAACCGCGCGATTGTAAAAAACGCATGCGTTTCGCTTTCACCTTGTGCTCAACAGGAGGAAGACGGCCATCTAGGTCAGCATACTTACGTATCGCTGTTTCTTTGGCGACTAGGTACCAATCCACTTCAGCGTCTTGCTCTGCGCGGGCGAGTAGCTCAATATCAACGCCTTTACGTTTCGCATCTTGGCAGATACGCAACCAGCCATGATGTTTGTTTATTCCCTGACGCAACAGGCTGGTAGCAAAGCGCGCGTCATCTAACCAGCCTCGTTCTAAGCAGTCATTGATAGTGAGGGTAATTGCGTCGTCATCAAATCCGCGTTGAGACAATTTTTGTGTTAGCTCGTGGACAGAGTGATCGCGGCGAGCCAACAGGCCCACCGCTATTTCTTGGCACGATGCCGCCATTACAGCTTCTCGTCCTCAGTATCTGCCTCAACGTTGGCGTCTACAGCTTCGTTGTTCAGGCCAGGCTGCAGCAACATCTCACGCAAGGTAGTGTCAATTTCTTCAGCAATATGGGGGTTTTCTTTCAGGTATTTACATGCATTGGCTTTACCTTGGCCAATTTTATCGCCTTTGTAGCTGTACCAAGCTCCGGCTTTTTCTACCAGTTTATGTTTCACACCCAGATCCACCAGCTCGCCCTGCAAGTTAATGCCCTGACCATAAAGGATTTGGAACTCTGCTTGTTTAAACGGTGCGGCGACTTTGTTTTTTACCACTTTGACGCGGGTTTCGTTACCCACCACTTCATCGCCTTCTTTAATCGCACCAATGCGGCGAATATCTAAACGGACCGATGCATAGAACTTCAATGCATTACCGCCTGTGGTCGTTTCTGGGTTACCAAACATCACACCAATCTTCATCCGAATTTGGTTGATAAAGACCATCATGGTATTGCTGTTTTTGATGTTGGCGGTCAGCTTACGCATTGCTTGTGACAGCATACGCGCTTGCAGACCCATGTGGGAGTCGCCCATTTCGCCTTCAATCTCAGCTTTTGGCGTCAAGGCTGCGACCGAATCGATAACAATCATATCAACGGCCCCGGAACGCGTCAGCGCATCAGCAATTTCCAAAGCTTGTTCGCCAGTATCGGGCTGAGACACCAACAGGTTATCAATATCGACACCCAGCTTGCGCGCATAGATTGGGTCGAGTGCGTGTTCCGCGTCAATAAACGCACAAGTCTTGCCCTTTTTTTGCGCTTCAGCGATGGCTTCTAGGGTCAATGTCGTTTTACCTGATGACTCAGGTCCATAGATCTCGATGATACGACCAAATGGTAGGCCACCGGCGCCTAGCGCAATATCCAGAGACAAAGAGCCGGTCGATACGGTTTCGATGTCCATGGTACGGTCATCACCCAGACGCATGATTGAGCCTTTGCCAAATTGCTTTTCGATTTGCCCGAGTGCGGCTGCGAGCGCCTTTTCTTTGTTATCGTCCATTTCGGTCTCCAGGAAATAAAACGCTATCTCTATGAGATAAAAGCTATCATTAATGGGGCTAAGTATACTGTCCATTTATACAGTGTCTAGCCCTGTTTAGAAAAAATCTAGCGGATGCGACACGCCTCCGATTATGGCGACAATCGCTGTAGCGCAAATGAGAGTGCATGTTCAATGGTTTGTTCACGCACGGCGCGCCGATCACCATCAAAATGACATACTTCACTATCCGTTTCACCATTGTGCCACGCCCAAGCAAACCAAACAGTACCGATCGGTTTATCATCGCTACCACCACTCGGTCCTGCAACACCACTGACCGCAATCGCTAATCCTGCGTTAGCCTCGGCCAATGCACCTTCCGCCATCGCGCTGACCACAGGCTCGCTCACTGCGCCATACTGGGCCAGTAAATCCGTGGGGACATGAACTAATGCTTGCTTTGCGGTGTTGCTATAGGTAACCCATGCCTGCTGAAACCACTGCGAGCTGCCTGGCACATCGGTCAGGCAATAGGCAATACCACCGCCGGTGCATGACTCCGCGGTAGTCACGGTTAATTCTGTATCCAATAGGGCATCACCCAAACGCTTTGCCAATGAGAATAAAGGGTCCACTGCGCACTCCTTTTTATTGGGTTGAGAAACCTGCACCACAACTTTACCCCTTGCGGTCCGATCACGTATTCTAACGCCCTTAACGTTCCATTTTGCAGGTCTAGTCGTGACAGTACAAGCGCTCGAAAAGCACACTCCCATGATGCAACAGTATCTCAAACTTAAAGCGCAGCATCCTGAAGAGCTGCTCTTTTATCGTATGGGAGATTTTTACGAACTCTTTTACGACGATGCCAAACGCGCCTCTCAATTATTAGATATTTCGTTGACCAAACGCGGCAGTTCAGGCGGTGAACCGATCCCCATGGCAGGCGTGCCCTATCATGCCGTGGAGGGCTATTTAGCCAAGTTGGTGCAATTGGGTGAACCCGTTGCCATTTGCGAGCAAATTGGTGATCCTGCCACCAGTAAAGGCCCCGTTGAGCGCCAGGTGGTACGCATCGTGACACCGGGTACCGTCTCTGATGAGGCATTGCTGAGTGAACGCGTCGACAACCTAGTGGCCGCATTGACGTGCGATAACGACCAGTTTGGCTTTGCAACCTTAGATATCACCTCTGGGCGATTCGTTCTGACTGAGCCGACAACCTATGAGCAGATGCAGGCGGAATTGCAGCGTACTCAGCCTGCCGAACTCTTGTATCCAGAGGACTTCCCCTACCCCGACCTCTTATCGGTGAGCCGCGGTGCAAGACGCCGTCCAATATGGGAGTTTGATTTAGACACGGCACGCAGCCAATTGACCGGCCAGTTTGGTACGCGCGATTTAGTTGGCTTTGGCGTCGAGGACTGCTCTCTTGGGCTAAGCGCGGCAGGCTGTGTTTTACAATATGCTAAAGAAACGCAGCGTACTGCACTGCCTCACATTCGTGCCATTGTTAAAGATCAGCAAGATAGCTCTGTCGTGCTTGATGCTGCAACACGACGTAATTTAGAAATCACCCAAAATCTCGCCGGTGGCACCGATAACACGCTGGCCGAGGTGCTAGACCAAACCACGACACCGATGGGCAGCCGTTTACTCAAACGCTGGTTACATCAACCCTTGCGCGATCGCCAAGTGCTCAATCAGCGCTTAGATGCCATTGGCACCCTGCTAGACAATAGCTTGTACACGGATCTTAGCGACGCCCTCAAGCCGGTGGGAGACATTGAACGTGTCCTTGCTCGCTTGGCCATGCGTTCAGCGCGCCCGCGTGATATGGCAAGGCTACGTACTGCATTGGCGCAGCTACCTGAGGTGCAAACATTGCTCACCGAGCTTGACCACAGTGCCTTCTCCGATCACCAAAAAGCCACCACTCCGATGCCGGAGTTACACGATCTACTCACGCGGGCCGTCGTCGACAATCCACCGGTAGTGATCCGTGATGGCGGCGTGATTGCGCCAGGGTACAACGCGGAACTGGATGAGTGGCGCGACTTGTCCGAAGGCGCATCACGTTACTTAGAAGAACTAGAAACCCGCGAGCGCGAGCAACATGGCATCGACACGCTGAAAGTGGGTTATAACCAAGTACATGGTTTTTATATTCAAATCAGCCGCGCGCAAAGTGATCGGGTACCTGCGCACTATATTCGCCGTCAAACGCTTAAAAATGCCGAGCGCTACATCATCCCAGAATTAAAAGAGCATGAAGACAAAGTATTAAGCTCTCGGTCTAATGCGTTGGCGCTCGAAAAACGCTTATGGGACGAATTGTTTGATCAGTTACTGCCACATTTGGCGCTATTACAGCAAGCGTCAGAGGCGTTATCCGCGTTGGATGTATTGTGTAACCTCGCGGAGCGTGCTGATAGCCTCAACTATCATCGCCCAACATTGACCGAACAACCGGGGATCGATATCGAAGCGGGTCGACATCCGGTGGTTGAGCAGGTCATGACGGATCCATTTATCCCCAACCCGATCACATTAAATCCTGAACGCCGCATGCTGATCATTACCGGTCCGAATATGGGGGGTAAATCCACCTATATGCGTCAAACAGCCTTGATCACCTTGCTAAGTCATATCGGTGCCTATGTGCCCGCCGAGCACGCCTCCATTGGACCTATTGATCGTATCTTTACCCGTATTGGCGCGTCCGATGACCTTGCCTCAGGGCGTTCGACATTTATGGTAGAGATGACAGAAACCGCGAACATTCTTCACAATGCCACGGCCAACAGCTTGGTGTTAATGGATGAAATTGGACGCGGCACCAGTACTTATGATGGCTTGTCCTTAGCATGGGCCAGTGCCGAGTGGCTGGCAGAAAAAATCCATGCCATGACCCTATTTGCCACACATTACTTTGAGCTCACCGAACTGCCAGGACAAATGGAAGGCTTGGTCAACGTTCATCTAGATGCGATGGAGCATGGCGATGAAATCGCCTTTATGCACGCGGTACAAGAGGGAGCAGCCAGTAAATCTTATGGTT
Organism: Salinivibrio sp. MA607; assembly: GCF_001996245.1. Lineage (NCBI taxonomy): Bacteria > Pseudomonadati > Pseudomonadota > Gammaproteobacteria > Vibrionales > Vibrionaceae > Salinivibrio > Salinivibrio sp. MA607. The sequence continues at coordinate 46,299 of NZ_MUFJ01000009.1, forward strand.
TAGCAGTCGCAAGCCTGGCCGGAGTTCCCAAACCCGTCATTCGCCGCGCCAAACATAAGTTGGCCCAACTCGAGCAAAGCGGCCAGCACACGGCAAATACCGAACAGTCGGTCGGTAAAATAACACCGACGCAATTGCCTTTGCTCCCCGAGCCCAGTGAATTAGATCATGCAATTGATGCACTCAATCCAGATGAAATGACCCCGCGTCAGGCCTTAGATGCGCTTTATGCCCTTAAAGCATTGCAGCAATCACGTTAATCACGCCAGGTGAAGCCATTCGCATTGATTATCGCGCGTTAATCATCACCAAAGCATCGATGACCGCACAACAAAAAACGGGACAGCCTTTGCTGTCCCGTTTTAATGTTGCGCTATGATTTGGGTAGTATTGTCTATTGTTCGACATTAAAGAGCGATTCAATACTTAGCCCTTGATGGGTCAGCATGTCGCGTAAACGACGTAGGCCTTCCACTTGAATTTGACGAACCCGCTCACGGGTTAGGCCAATTTCACGCCCAACATCTTCCAGCGTAGAGGCTTCATGTCCCAGAAGACCAAACCGGCGCGACAACACTTCGCGTTGCTTCGGATTCAGCTCCTGTAGCCATTGCACAATCGATTTCTTCATATCATCGTCTTGCGTGGTGTATTCAGGGCCATCCTGCTTTTCGTCAGGGATGATATCCAACAGCGCTTTTTCTGAGTCACCACCAATCGGGTTGTCCACCGAACCAATACGTTCATTGAGGCGGAGCATACGATTTACATCTTCAACCGGCTTATCAAGCTGCGCGGCAATATCTTCCGCTGTCGGCTCATGATCTAGCTTTTGCGCTAATTCACGGGCAGTACGCAGATACACATTCAACTCTTTGACGACATGAATAGGCAGACGAATGGTACGCGTCTGGTTCATAATGGCACGCTCAATGGTTTGGCGAATCCACCAGGTTGCATAGGTTGAAAAACGGAAGCCGCGCTCTGGGTCAAACTTTTCTACGGCACGGATCAGGCCAAGGTTCCCTTCTTCAACCAGATCCAATAACGCTAGCCCCCGATTCGAGTAACGACGCGAAATTTTAACCACCAATCRCAAGTTACTCTCAATCATACGTTTACGCGCAACCTCATCACCCCGTAGCGCTCGACGTGCGTAAAGCACCTCTTCTTCGGCAGTAAGAAGTGGTGAGAAGCCGATTTCACTTAGGTAAAGTTGGGTGGCATCAGAGGCTTTGGACGTGGCTGCTTGTTGCTGAACAGCCTCTTCGACTTCTTCGGCCACCTCTGGGGCTTGCGCCTCAACGGTGTCCAATTCCACGTCTTGATTCAAGCCGTCCAGTTTTTTTGCGGTATTTGTTTGGCTCATAGCGCCTCCCTTATGACGTAGCAGCAAAGCAGAATGTGTTTCTGCTTWAACCGGCCCCGTCACATCGGTGGCTGCAGCGTTATCACTTTGGTTTTGCCCCTGTGCTAACGCTTTGGCAGATAATGCAACGGATTGACCGATTTTCCTTTGTAGCGAATTTCAAAATGCAACCGAACACTGTTTGCACCAGAACTGCCCATTGAAGCTATTTTTTGCCCCTTCGTGACAGCTTGGCCTTCTGAAACATAAAACGAATCGTTGTGCGCGTACGCACTCAGATAATCATCATTGTGTTTCACTATTATTAATTTACCGTAACCTCGAAGCGCGCTTCCGGCGTAAACGACTTTTCCATCTGCCGCTGCCTGAATACGTYGTCCTCGTTGCCCAGCAATATCTATGCCCTTATTGCCTCGCTCTGTACTAGAAAATCGGGACACCATTCGGCCTTTTGCTGGCCATTGCCAGGTAATCTGTTGGTTAGATACGCTAGCGGTCCGCTTATTAACAACTTTCTTACTTTTTTCTTTTACTTGACTGTACCCCGCTGAAGGGTCCGATTCAACGTCTTTTGTGCGTTGAGTCGCGGTTTTTGACTTCTTTTTCCCCTCGAATTTGCCAGGATCGGCGCCTTTTCTAGAAGATGCTGCTACCGACGCAGCACTTGCAGTGGCTTTTGTGGCAGCGGCCACAGAAGCGCCATTGGCGACGACCTCGGCAGCAGAAGAAGATGAGGAAGATTGGTCCCTAGTGGGCGATTTAGCCACATCGGGACGCTGATAAGCGGGCTTCCACAATGCCAGTGTCTGCCCGGGGTAAATGGTGTAAGGAGGCTGTAAATTATTATGCTCGATGATATCGTCAATATCGCGATCCGTGATGTAAGCGATGTAGTAAAGCGTGTCGCCTTTTTTTACTTCATAATAGCTACCGCGATAGCTGCCTCTGTCCACACTGGTGTAATCGGGCGTCACACTGGATACCGGTGCCGGTCCTCGCCAGGAACAACCAGATAAAAAAACTAATAGTGACAGAAAAAGCGCGATTTTCATCTATTTTAAAACACAGCTCCATCGCTCAGGCAGTTTATGCCAGTTCGCCCGCAACAAGGGGAACAAATTTAACCGATTCAACCATCTCGGTGTCGAATCTCGTTCCGTCACGCGTGACTTTCATCAGCGTTTGCTCAGCATCACCAATGGGAATCAACATCACACCGCCATCATTAAGTTGTTCACACAAAGCCTCCGGAATGTTGGCGGCTGCCGCGGTGACCATAATAGCATCATACGGTCCTTTACTCGGCCAACCTTGCCAACCATCTCCATGCTTGGTGGAAACGTTATAAATATCCAGCTGTTTAAGGCGCCGTTTGGCCAGCATTTGTAATTGTTTAATCCGTTCGACAGAATAAACATGATCGACCAAGTTCGCGAGGATGGCGGTTTGATAACCGGACCCAGTGCCAATTTCCAAAATGCGACTATCTCGTTGCAAATTGAGTAGCGATGTCATCTTAGCCACAATATAAGGTTGTGAAATGGTTTGTCCCCAACCAATCGGTAACGCATTGTTTCCGTAGGCCTGGTGGGTCATGGCTTCAGAGACAAATAAATGTCTGGGCACGGCTTGCATGGCATCTAAAACGTCAGTGTTTGTCACACCTTGTTGTTGCAAAAATTGAATAAGTGATTGCGCTTGACTCAACGTCTGCTTCCTTTATCACTGAGTTTGAATCGATAAATAAGGCTGCCGCCTCATTGCGGCTAGCCCAGTATGGCACGCGAGGGGACTACTCAGTCAGCCATTGCGAAAACACACCTAGCGTATCATGAGCGGTTAAATCCACTTGCAGTGGTGTGATAGAGACAAACTGCTCAGAAATCGCGTGGAAGTCGGTTCCTGGTCCTGCGTCTTGTGTTTTACCCGGTGCGCCAATCCAGTATATCGGTTTACCTCGCGGATCGCCTTGTTTTATCACATCTTCTGCGTGGTGGCGGGCGCCAAGACGGGTCACTTTCCAACCCGCAAGACGGTCAAGAGGCACATCCGGCACATTAATATTGATCAAACGATGGTTCGGCGCCTCATGACGCTGGTTTTTCGCTAAAAACTGTTTCACCACATGTGCCGCAGTGTCAAAGTGTTGATGACCACAAAGTGAGACTGCGATTGCTGGCGCGCCGAGGAAAAATCCTTCTGTTGCCGCAGCGACCGTCCCCGAGTACAGTACGTCATCACCCAAATTCGCCCCATGATTGATCCCTGTAATCACAAAATCAGGCTCCCACGGCAACAGCTCCCGCAGGGCTAAATGGACCGAATCCGTCGGGGTGCCTTGAACCGCATAACGTTGGGGACCCAGTTCACGTACCCGTAATGGATTTTCCAACGTTAACGAGTTGGAGGCCCCTGAGCAGTTACGATCCGGCGCGGCGACTACGACATCAGCAATACTCGATAACACCTCGGTCAATGTTTGGATCCCTTGCGCATGGTAGCCGTCATCGTTACTAATCAATATGCGCATCACGCTCTCCTTGTTCATTTGCAATCACAACTTCTCTCATCACTGCTGTCGCAAATGCCCCCGCAGGTAAAAAGAAACTGACGGTTAAGGTATCAGTATCGTGCGACCACGTCATGGCCTGAGGCAGTAAACGTATTAGGCGACGGTCATGACGCATGCGATTATCGCGAATCACCGCCAATAAATCTGGCTCTTGTTCTACCACATTTAACTCAAACTGCTCGGCGTCAGCGGTGGTCGGTAAAGCATTATCACCCGTCATCGGTGCAGTAATGGTTGGCTTTTGAAGACCGGCCTCGACCGTATACGTTTGTTTTTGCTCGTCCATACATAAATCACCAGCCAGTGTCTGGTCAAACAAGCCAGCCTTTAATCGCGCAGAAACCACTTGATTAAACAACAACGCACGCGCAGCTGAGAGATAAAAACTACGTTTACTCTTATCCCGGACTTTGCGCTCTCCACGCCCCCAAGCACGAGCTATCGCCACATTGTTGCCCTCGCGACCAAATCGCTGAGCGCCAAAATAATTAGGGACGCCCTCTTTAGCAATGGCTTCAAGACGAGGGAGCAATGCTTGCGGATCGGTAAGCTGACGAATACAGAGCGTAAACTGATTACCAATCAAATCACCCGGACGTAGTTTATGTTGATGCCGTGCGGTGCCCTCGATACTGACAACACCCGGATGGGTCTCGACAAACGCCGCTAAATCCGGATCATCTTTTCCTGGCAGGTGAACGCTGAACCATTGCTCTGTTACCGCATGGCGATCTTTTAAACCGGCCCAGCTGACTTGGCGCGAGGTAACACCACAGGCTTTTGCCAGTTCGTTAGCTACGTATTGCGTGTTTTCACCCCGCTTTTTAATTCGGACTAAAAAGTGCTCGCCTTGACCAGATGGCGTAAAACCGAGGGATTCTGAGACAATAAAATCGTCTGGAGAGGCTTTTAAGGTCCCGGACTGTGTCGGCTGACCATGTGAGTACGCTAAAGGTGCCAGTAAGTCTGTCATAGAGCCTCTTTATTCAATAAGACAACGGCTTCGCACGCGATGCCTTCTTTACGGCCAGTAAAACCAAGACGCTCTGACGTCGTCGCTTTGACGTTGACCGCGCCCGTTTCCACGCACAAGTCTTTTGCGATCGCCGCGCGCATCGCTTGAATATGCGGGCCCATTTTAGGTGCTTGGGCAATAATGGTGATATCCGCATTCCCGAGCTGATAGCCTTTCGCTCGTACTTTGGTGTAAACATCTCGCAGTAACATCCGGCTATCGGCCCCAGCCCATTCTTCACAGGTATCTGGATAATGCTGGCCAATATCGCCGGCGGCAATCGCGCCCAGTAAAGCATCACATAACGCATGGAGGGCAACATCACCGTCTGAATGCGCGATCAGTCCTTGCTCATAAGGCACTGCCACCCCACCGATAATAACCGGGCCATCGCCCCCAAATTTATGCACGTCAAAGCCGTGTCCAATTCGCATCATGCTTGGCCTTCTTGTTGTGAAAGGTAAAACGCTGCAAGCCACTGATCCTCTGGATGGGTGACCTTAATATTGCTAGCACTCGCAGGCACCAAAATCGGATGTCCGCCGATCGCTTCAATCGCGGAAGCTTCATCGGTGACCTGATCACCGGCTATTTCCAGTGCGCGTTTTAGTGTTTGAGTTAAAAACATTTGTGGCGTCAGGGCATGCCAAAGCGCTTCGCGCTCAACCGTATGTGCCACTTGTCCATCGTCATTCGCGCGCTTCATCGTGTCTCTCACTGGCGCCGCCAATAAGGCTCCGTCCTGATGAGATTGCGCGTGCGCGATTAGCGCATCAATGTCTGCATGCGTCACACACGGTCGTGCCGCATCATGCACCATGACCCACTGAGTTGTCACCGCTGCCAATCCAGCTTGTACAGAGGTTGCGCGAGTTAGCCCCCCGGTCACAACCTGCACATCGGCATGCTCACCAAGGCCAGTTTGCGCAAAGTAACCGTCGTTAGCGCTAATAGCAATCACCACCGAACTAATCGCAGGGTGTGCCAGCAAGCGCTCAACGGTATGTTGAAGCAGCGTTTTGCCTGCTAAAGTAAGGTATTGTTTAGGACAGTGAGCCTGCATTCGCCGTCCCACCCCGGCGGCAGGGACCACGGCACTGATACCCGACCGCAAAGCGCCAGGCTGCAAAGAGGTTTGTTCGACCACAAGTTATCTTCTTTGTTAGTACCGCCTGCAGGCGGTAATCGGTTATTGTCTTGTATCGACCAATCGGAAAAATGTTTCGTCGGGTTTGATCATGCCAAGCTCGTTACGTGCGCGCTCTTCAATCGCTTCTTGACCGCGTTTTAAATCCGCAATCTCCGCGTACATTTGTTGATTACGCGTTACGAGTTTTTGATTGGCCTGCTGCTGCACGGCGACATTAGCTTCAATTTGCCAGTAATCTGTCACACCATTTTTGCCTAACCATAAATCGTATTGTAGCCAAACAAGCGTGAGAAACAGCGCAACCGATAGCAGCCTCATACCTGTACTCCTTCCTATATCGGCTCGACGTATTTGCACAATAGAATTCTAGTCGCATAGGCTAGCGGATCAGGTCGCTGGTGTCATGGTTTTCCTAAACGAAAAAAAGCCGCGCCGTTAAACGGCGCGGCTTTTCTAATAAAAGTGTCTAAGTGCCGATTATTGGCCTTTCACTTCTTTTAGACCGTTAAACGGTGCTTTTTCACCCAGCGCATCTTCGATGCGGATAAGCTGGTTGTACTTAGCAACGCGATCTGAACGGCTCATCGAACCGGTTTTGATTTGGCCTGCTGCAGTACCCACCGCTAAGTCAGCGATGGTTGCGTCTTCAGTTTCGCCTGAACGGTGAGAGATAACCGCCGTGTAACCAGCGTCTTTCGCCATCTTGATTGCAGCCAGCGTCTCAGTCAATGAACCGATCTGGTTGAATTTGATCAAGATAGAGTTCGCCACACCTTTGTCGATGCCTTCTTTCAGGATCTTAGTGTTAGTCACGAACAGGTCATCACCGACCAGCTGAAGCTTGTCACCCAGCAGTTCGGTTTGGTGCTTAAAGCCGTCCCAATCAGACTCGTCGAGGCCGTCTTCGATAGACACGATTGGGTACTCTTCAGCCAGCTTAGCAAGATAGTGGTTAAACTCTTCTGAAGAGAAGGTTTTACCTTCACCTTTCATGTTGTAGATGCCTTGCTCTTTGTCATAGAACTCAGACGCTGCACAGTCCATTGCTAAAGTAATGTCTTTACCCAGCTCGTAGCCTGCTTGCTCAACCGCTTCTTTAATCGCAGCGAGTGCTGCTGCGTTTGACTCTAGATTAGGCGCAAAACCACCTTCGTCACCAACAGCAGTGCTTAGGCCTTTGGCTTTCAGTACTTTGGCAAGGTTGTGGAATACTTCTGCACCGATACGCAGCGCTTCTTTTAGCGTCTTAGCACCGACTGGCTGGATCATGAACTCTTGGATATCAACGTTGTTATCCGCGTGCTCACCACCATTCAGGATATTCATCATTGGCAGAGGCATAGAGAACTGACCCGCAGTACCGTTTAGCTCAGCGATATGCTCGAACAAAGGCATGCCTTTTGCCGCTGCCGCCGCTTTGGCGTTCGCCAAAGAAACCGCGAGGATAGCGTTAGCACCGAACTGAGATTTGTTCTCGGTACCGTCGAGATCGATCATCACTTGGTCGATATCCGCTTGCGCTTTAGCGTCTTTACCCAGCAATGCTTCTGCGATTGGGCCATTCACAGCTTCAATCGCTTTCAGTACGCCTTTACCCATGAAACGTGACTTATCACCGTCACGCAGTTCTAGTGCTTCGCGAGAACCCGTAGATGCACCAGAAGGAGCTGCTGCCATACCAACGAAACCACCTTCTAGGTGAACTTCCGCTTCAACGGTAGGGTTACCGCGTGAATCAATAATTTCACGACCTAGAACTTTAACGATCTTAGACATTGTGATTCCTCTCGTCTGTCATTGTTTTTAAAAATAAAGAGCGCCCGCCTTCTGGGCTACCGCTCGAATGTCGTTTATAGCTCACCGCGCTGTTTTTTGCCTGCCGCAGCAACAAATCCAGCAAACAGTGGATGGCCATCACGCGGCGTTGAAGTGAATTCCGGGTGGAACTGGCACGCCACGAACCAAGGATGTGCTGGGTTTTCAATGATCTCTACCAGCTTTTTATCGGCAGACAGACCAGAAACTGACAATCCTGCTTTTTCTAGCTTAGGGCGTAGCAGATTATTCACTTCATAACGGTGGCGATGGCGCTCATGGATTTGGGTATTGCCGTAGAGCTGATGCGCTTTCGAACCTTCAGCTAAGTGGCAAAGCTGCGCGCCTAGGCGCATGGTGCCACCAAGATCTGACGTCTCGCTACGCTCTTCTACTTTGCCTTCTTCATCGACCCACTCAGTGATCAGGCCAACGACAGAATAAGGGCTTGCTTGGCTAAACTCAGTCGAGTTAGCGCCTTCCATGCCGGCGACATTACGTGCGTATTCAATCAACGCCACCTGCATACCAAGACAAATACCCAGATACGGCACATTATTTTCACGTGCATATTGTGCCGCAAGGATCTTACCTTCAATGCCGCGGTCACCAAATCCACCAGGGACGAGAATCGCGTCCAAGTCCTTCAGCATTTCACTGCCGCGGGTTTCAAGATCTTGTGAATCCACGTACTTGATGTTGACGGTCAGGCGATTTTTCAACCCACCGTGTTTTAACGCTTCATTGACGGACTTGTACGCATCCGGCAATTCAATGTACTTACCGACCATACCAATGGTGACTTCACCCATTGGGTTGGCTTCTTCGTAGCTCACTTGCTCCCATTCAGACAAGTCAGCTTCTACGGCTTCAATGCCAAAGCGCTTGCACACCAAATCGTCCAACCCTTGCGAACGGATCAACGATGGGATCTTGTAAATAGAGTCGACGTCTTTCATGGTGATCACCGCTTTTTCCGCCACATTACAGAACAGCGCAATCTTAGCGCGTTCATTGGCAGGAATTGGGCGCTCACTACGGCATACCAGCACATCCGGCTGAATACCAATCGACAGAAGCTCTTTTACTGAGTGCTGGGTCGGCTTGGTTTTTACTTCGCCTGCCGCAGCCAAGTAAGGCACTAATGTCAGATGCATGAACATGGCATGTTCGCGGCCCACGTCTACCGTCAACTGACGAATCGCTTCCAAAAATGGTAATGATTCAATATCACCGACCGTTCCGCCGATCTCGACGATCACAATATCGTGACCTTCACCGCCTGCGACGATGCGATCTTTGATCGAGTTGGTAATATGTGGGATCACCTGAATCGTCGCCCCCAGGTAGTCTCCACGGCGCTCTTTGCGCAGTACATCCGCATAAACACGGCCAGAGGTAAAGTTATTACGCTTGGTCATTTTAGTGCGAATGAAGCGCTCATAGTGACCGAGATCAAGGTCGGTCTCTGCGCCGTCTTCCGTGACGAATACTTCTCCGTGCTGGGTAGGGCTCATTGTCCCTGGATCCACGTTAATATAAGGGTCGAGTTTCATGATGGTGACGTTAAGGCCACGCGCTTCAAGAATGGCTGCTAATGAGGCTGCAGCAATACCCTTACCGAGGGAGGATACAACACCGCCCGTAACAAAAATGTAGTTCGTCGTCATGCTAAACCTGAGAGTTGGATTTAGAGGAAATAAATGAAGTTCTGGACGGGATATTATGATACCAGACCCCACTGACTCCCACAATGTGAAAGCTACCACACACCCTGGTGTTTTTAATTGTCACAAATCAATTATGCCAATTACAGGATATTGCCTTACTCGTCTTTTTTAACCGCTTGCCACGCCGATTCTAGTTCATCCAGCTGACATTGTTGAATATTTTTTCCATTATCACGTAATTGATTTTCAACGCCACGAAAGCGACGTTCAAATTTCTGATTGGCTGCGCGCAACGCCTGCTCAGCATCCGTGCCTAGGTGGCGCGCGACATTGACGACAGCAAACAAAAGATCGCCAACTTCGTCTTCCACACGGCTTGCGTCAACCGGTGTCTGTGCCAATTCATGTTCGACCTCTTCCAGCTCTTCTCGCACCTTCTCGATAACCGGCGCCACGGTTGGCCAATCAAACCCTGCCCTTGCACATCGTTTTTGTAGCTTGTGGGCGCGAGTTAACGCGGGCAACCCCTGAGTCACGCCATCTAATAGACTGCAGGATTGGGTTGAGGGCATTTTCTCTGCGCGCTCTTGCGCCTTAATACCTTCCCAATCAGGCGAGCTTAATGGCTTCCCGTCCGCATCTTTAGGACCGAATACGTGAGGGTGACGACGCGTGAGCTTATCGCACACTGCACTGACGACATCGTCAAAATCAAATCGATGTTGTTCGCGCCCTAATTGACTGTAGAACACAATTTGAAAAAGAAGGTCGCCCAACTCGTCTTTTAGGTCCGACCAGTTTTCACGCTCGATGGCGTCAGCCACTTCGTACGCCTCTTCTAAAGTATGAGGCACGATAGAGGCAAAGGTTTGTGCCTTGTCCCAGTCACAACCATGATTAGGGTCGCGTAAGGTCGCCATGATCGTCAGTAAGTTGTCAATTGACGCCATAAGAAGGTTCCTTCATGAAAAAAACGCCCTGTCGAAACAGGGCGAATGTATTAGCGGAGGCGTTTCGCTTCGACCACGTCTTTCACTTGTTCAAGCCGGTTTACAACGCGGCTTAAGGTATCTAAATTAGAGATTTCGAGATCAAAGTCCATGATCGACATTTGCTTTTTATAATCAACTCGGCTTTGCATCCCGGCTACCCGTGCTTTCTCATTGCTTAGCACGTTATTGATATCTTTGACCAGCCCGGTTCGTTCATTTGCCGAAAGCCGAATGCGTACATGGTACTGACCAATATGGCCTTTCCCCCACACCGTGGCGATAATCCGCTCCGGTGCATGATGGCTAAGCTCATTGAGCTGTTCGCAATCTGCACGATGGACCGAAATACCACGCCCTTGGGTAACAAATCCTTTAATGTCATCACCCGGCAACGGCTGGCAGCAGCGCGCGAGATGCGTCATCAGGTTATCAACACCTTCGACAACCACGGCATCGCGGTGCGCTTTGCCGGTGCTCGGTTTTTGTTCGCTTTGCTGCAGTTTTTCTAACAACTGCTGCTCTTCTTCTTCCAGGCTCGGTTTATTAATCAGGCCATTAATATGGTTCACTACCTGATTAATGCGCAAATCACCACTGCCCACGCCGGCATAAAGCTCGTCCAGCGTGTTAACGTTAAAGCGTTTTAGCGCCAAATTGGCATCTTTACTGATGCCGCCAATTTTTTGTAGCTCGGTATCCAAGATTTCTTTACCGGCAGCAATGTTCTTGTCTTTGTCTTGCTTGCGGAACCAAGCATTTATTTTGGCGCGCGCACGACTTGAGTTAACAAATCCATGGCTGGGATTGAGCCAATCTCGCGACGGGTTAGGCTCTTTTTGCGTGATGATTTCAACCTGGTCGCCCATTTGTAGGTGATAGGTGAACGGAACAATTCGCCCTTCTACTTTGGCACCAATGCAACGATGACCCACTTCTGAATGGATGTGGTAGGCAAAATCAAGTGGCGTTGCCCCTATAGGTAAGTCGACGACATCGCCGCGCGGGGTGAACGCATACACCCGATCGTCGAACACTTGGCTACGCAACTCATCAAGCATTTCGCCAGAATCAGACATTTCTTCTTGCCATGCCAATAGCTTACGCAGCCAGGTGATTTTTTCATCGTAGCCACTGCGGCCACTGGCTGAGCCTTCTTTATATTTCCAATGGGCCGCTACACCTAGCTCTGCATCATCGTGCATTTGTTTGGTGCGAATTTGAATCTCAACGGGCTTGCCTTCCGGCCCCAACACCACAGTGTGAATTGACTGATAACCGTTCGGCTTGGGGTTGGCGACATAATCATCAAATTCTTTGGGTAGATGACGGAACTGGGTATGGACGGCACCTAATGCGGCGTAACAATCCTGAAGTTGATCCGCAATGATGCGCACAGCGCGCACATCAAACAACTCATCAAACTCCAGATTTTTCTTCTGCATTTTGCGCCAGATACTATAAATATGCTTCGGGCGTCCATATACCTGTGCATTAATATGCGACGCTTCCATTTCCTGCTGGAGCCCTTCGACAAAGGCACTGATATAGTTTTCACGGTCAATGCGTCGCTCGGCCAGCTGCTTGGCGATTTGTTTATAGGTTTGCGCATGTTGGTAACGGAACGCGTAATCTTCAAGCTCCCACTTTAGCTGACCAATTCCCAATCGGTTAGCCAAAGGCGCATAAATGTTAGCGCTCTCTTTCGCTGCTTGCTGACGCACAGACTCTGGCGCATCTTTCACTTCACGTAAATGGCAAATACGCTCGGCGAGTTTAATCACCACGCAACGAAAGTCTTCCACCATAGAGAGCAACATACGGCGCACATTATCAACTTGCGAGGACGTGGCCTCATCGTCGGCTTGAGTATTTAAATGCCGAATCGCAGCGGTCTGCTGCACACCGCGAATCAGGTTGACTATCGACATCGAATAGTCGTCCGCCAGTGTCTCCAGGGTGACCAGTTCGGCGTCGACCATCGGAAATAATAGCGCGGCCAGCAAGGTGTCGGCATCCATGCTTAATGTCACGAGGATTTCGATCATCTCTCGGCCTCGCCACAAAGGCTGGCTGAGTGCTGATTCATCGTCACTCAATGCTCGACAATATTGGTAGCCGTCTAACAAGGCTTGTGTCGTCGATGCGTCTTGCCCGAGTCGCTTAACCCAGGTGTTAAGCTCAAATGTTTCATCTTCGTGTAGGTGGGCTTCTCGTACCGCAACCATAACTGTTCCTATCCTTAACTCTCTCACTGACAAGAGAGGCATGTCGATAACGACAAGCCACTAAACGCTTATGCCCGCTTGTTCGTCACCGGCTTAAACAAGGCCATCGATTCCATGTGTCCTGTTTGTGGAAACATATCCAGCATCCCTAATTTGACAAGTGCATAACCATTATCAAGCAGCACGCGGGCATCGCGCGCCAGGGTGGCAGGATTACAGGACACATAAACAATATGTGAAGCCCTCGATTGTGCCACAAAGTCTATAACACCCGCAGCCCCTGCGCGTGCCGGATCGAGTAAGATTTTGGTAAAATCGAAATGGGTCCACTCTCCCTCTAACGCGTCGCTATTTAAATCAGCTTGATAAAAACCGGTGTTATCACAACCATTTATCTTCGCATTATCTGCCGCCTGATTCACCATGGCTTGCACGCCTTCCACCCCGACAACGTGCCCAACCAGTTTGGCAGCGGGGACACTAAAGTTACCCAATCCACAAAAGAGATCCAAGACACGATCTTCTTTCTCTAGCGCTAGCCAATCCAGTGCCTGTGACACCATATCCTGATTGACCGTCGGGTTGACCTGAATAAAGTCATTCGGTTGAAACGCAAGGCGACATCCCGCCACTTGGTAATCTGGCGCGGCGCCGATAAGACGTTCAGGTGCGCCATCGCCTTGATGAAGATAAAAGGTGCAGCCTTGAGTTTCTGCCCAGTGGCACAATGCTTGACGGTCATCACTGTGCAATACCTTGGTGGTACGCAACGACACTACCGTGGTGTTGTCAGCCTCAATCAGATCAAGATGACCCAAAATACGTCGACCACGCAGGCCATCCAAACACGGACGCAAGTGCGCAAGCAAAGTATTCAATGACTCACTCAGGACCGGACAATGGCTAACATTGATAATCGCACTGCGTTGGCGAGCACGAAACCCCATTGCCAATGCCCCCTTTTTATCAACCTGAAGACTGATGCGTGCACGACGCCGATATTGCCATGGCCTATCTGTAATAGGTGCCGAGAGTGTTGCCTCTTCCCCAGCAAATTTTTGCATCAGCTCATTCAACGTTTGCTGTTTATGCGTAACCTGCCCTTCATGGCTTAGATGCTGCAAGCTGCAACCACCGCACTGCTGATAAACCGGGCACCCTGGCTCAACACGTTGTGTGGCGTGGCTATCGAGTTTAATTAATTGGCCGCGCGCATATTGCCGTTTTTGTTCGGTCAGCTGTACCAAGGCTTGCTCTTCCGGCAAGGTACCTGGGACAAACACCGGTTTTTTATCCAAAAAGCCAACGCCATCGCCATGATGGTCTAAGCGTTTAATGGTTATCAGCTGATGCTTTTGCTCAACCTTTTTATTTTTTTCGGGCTTAAAAAAGCGCGCCATGTCGTATTCCAGTGTTTAAAGCTTGTTGCCAAGCCAGTCAAGAGATCCTGCCAGTGGGAGTTGTGATAGTTCGCTGACTATTTTGTGATTGAATCATGTACACTGGCGCTAATTGTCGTGATTATTTTCCCATAGTTTATCTAGCATGACCAAATATGGCCTCCGCACTCGTGTTTCTGTACTCACTATTGCACCGACACTCATCGTTGGGCTATTACTCAGTGCATTTTTCACCAGCACCCGCTATCAAGACCTTGAGCAGCAACTCACGGTAACCGGTTCTGCGATTATAGAACCGCTCGCCATTGCCAGCGAAGTGGGATTGAAAAATGACAGTCGTGAAAACGTGCGCCGGCTCATCGGCTTTGCTCACCGCCAGCATTCTCAGTTTGTGAGAAGTATTGCCGTGTTCGATCGTCGTAACGAGCTGTTTGTGACCTCGAACTACCACCGCAATTTAGCCATGCTCTCCGTCGATAGTGGCCAACCTATTCCCACACAATTACAGGTTAGCCAACAGCAAGATACCTTGATTTTGCGTGCACCGATTTTAGAAATTGGACGCTTTACCCCCGGGCTCAATGTCGAGCGCCCTTTGGGGTATATCGCGATGGAGTTGGACCTTAGCTCAGTACGGTTGAAACAGTACCAGGAAATGATCACAGCGCTGGTTATGGTCGCGCTGGGCGGGATTCTCTCCTGCTTTTTCGCTTACCGTTTAATTGCCGATGTGACTCATCCAATCGGCAACATGGTGACCTTGGTCGATAGAATTCGACGAGGCCATCTTGACGTGCGGATTGAAGGTGAGCTGCTCGGCGAGCTGGATACCTTAAAAAATGGCATCAATGCAATGGCAATCTCATTGTCCGAATACCATTTGGAAATGCAACAAAGTATTGATCAGGCGACCAGTGATCTACGCGAAACCTTAGAGCAGCTCGAGATCCAAAACGTTGAGTTAGACATTGCCAAGAAAAACGCGCAAGAAGCGGCACGGGTTAAATCCGAGTTTCTCGCCAATATGTCCCATGAGCTGCGTACACCGCTCAACGGGGTGATTGGCTTTACGCGACAAATGCTAAAAACCGAGCTCAGTAGTAGTCAACGAGATTACCTTCTCACCATTGAAAAATCCGCCAATAACCTGCTGACGATCATCAATGACATCTTAGATTTCTCTAAGCTGGAAGCGGGTAAGTTGCTGTTAGAAAACATTCCGTTCGACGTGCAAGAGATGCTCGACGAAGTGATGCGCCTACTCGCGCCTATGGCGCATGAGAAAGGGCTAGAGCTAACCCTGCGCACCGATGCTCGGATTCCTGCGGGAGCGGTTGGCGATCCGCTTCGTATCCAACAAGTTTTAATCAATTTGATTGGCAACGCGGCGAAATTTACCGAGCGAGGTAATATTGATGTCAGTGTCGATCTTAAACAGCTACACGATGAAACCGTCGAACTGCAATTGATGGTCAAAGACACCGGCATTGGGATCTCTGAACGTCAACAAGCGCAGCTTTTCCAAGCGTTTAGACAGGCAGACGCCAGTATCTCGCGCCGTTATGGCGGTACTGGGCTCGGGCTTGTGATCACGCAAAAATTAGTCCAACAAATGGGCGGCGATATTGGCTTTACCAGTCGCCTTCACCAAGGTTCATCATTCTGGTTTACGCTGCAGCTGACACAAACTGATTTACCGGTATCGCAGCCACTCGACATCGAGCCTTTGGTCGGGCGCGATATTCTGATTGTGGAGCCCAATGCGCGTACCAGAGAGATTTTGCGCAAACGACTGAGCCAGGTGGGCCTAAACGTTGATACCGCGTCCGGCACCCATGTGCTCACTGACCGTCAGTATCATTTTGCTCTCCTTTGTTTTGATGCTGGGAGCATGCCTGCGCTCAGTGAGATGCAAGATGCAGTCAGTCTCTGTGAGCAGCAAGCGCAGTCAGTGGTGGTTTGCTTACCCACCACCGAACTCGAAGCATCTGAGCATCTTTTGAAAGCCGGTGTACGAGCGTGTGTCGCCAAGCCGATCCCGCAGCGTAAACTATTGGAAACACTGCTTGGTTCACCCGAGCCGGCGCCTTTGCCGCTACCTCAACCTAACACCACGCAAAAGGCGCCCTACACCGTGATGACTGTCGATGATAATCCCGCGAACTTGAAACTGATCACAGCCTTGTTGGCTGAGCGGGTAGAGAAAGTCGTGACCGCAGATGATGGCGTCAAAGCCCTGTCACTGGCACACCAATACGCCTTTGATATCATTTTGATGGATATTCAAATGCCTGAAATGGACGGTGTCACCGCTAGCCAAGAAATCCGTAAAGCGGGACTCAACCAGCAAACGCCGATTGTAGCAGTAACCGCTCATGCGATGCCTGGTGAGCGTGAGCGCCTTATTGATGCCGGGATGGACGATTACCTCACCAAACCCATTGAAGAGGCCATGCTAGAAAGCACCCTGAGCCGTTGGCTGCATTTTGATGACACGGTAGCACCTCATCAAGCCGCGCCGTTACCCACTTATTCGGCTAACCAGGATCACAGTGCGCGTCATCTGGACTGGCAGCGGGCGCTCAACCAAGCAGCAGGCAAGGCCGATCTCGCCAAAGAAATGCTAGAAATGTTACTCGCCTCTTTTACGTCAGTGAAGAAGGTGGTCGCTAGTGCGTTGGCGGGAGAGTCAGAGACCGATAGCTTATGGCAAGCCATCCACAAGCTCCACGGTAGCTGTGCTTATAGCGGTGTGCCTCAACTGAAAAGCCTGTGTCACGAGTTAGAAACGCAATTAAAAGCCGGGGCAGATATCGCAGCTGTCGAACCTGAGCTGTTAGAGCTTCAAGATGAGATTGCACATATTGAGCAACTGGCACCGCAATATCTCGATAACGCGCAGGGCTGTTAACCCGTTTCTAAGATAACATACGCGATCGCGTAGGCCTTTTCATCCGATAAGGTCAGCCAACAGTGCGCAACGCCACGCTCGCGTGCCAATTGGGCAGCACGGCCAGAAAGGCTTAGGACTGGCTGGCCGGAAGTCTGATTCGTAATGGTAAAATCATGAAACGTGACACCATCGGCAATCCCGGTTCCTAACGCTTTTGCCGCGGCTTCTTTCGCAGCAAAGCGCTTGGCCAAGTAGCGAGCAGGCGCATGATGTGTTGCCATATGCTCCCGCTCACTATCGGTTAGGATCCGATCGGCAAAGCGCGATTGGCGTGCAAACGCTTTTTCAATACGCGCAATCTCAACAATGTCTGTACCAATTCCAACAATGGCCATTTAGCGACGCGCCGCTTCCATAATCGCTTTCATATCCGCCACCGCTTTTTGCAAACCATCAAACATTGCACGACCTATGATTGCATGACCAATATTCAGCTCATGCATTTCTGGCATCGCCGCGATGGGAGTGACGTTATGATACGTCAGGCCATGACCCGCATTCACTTTGATCCCCAAGTCGACAGCAGAGCTTGCCGCTGCGGAGATCTTTTTAAGCTCCGATTGGCGATCGTTGTCATTGGTTGCATCCGCGTAGTGGCCCGTATGCAGCTCAATAAAGGGCGCACCACATTGATGAGCCGCTTCAATTTGATTGCGATCAGCATCAATAAAAAGGGAAACCTTAATCCCAGCTTCGCTCAGACGCTGGGTTGCCGCTTTCACTTTATCCAGCTGGCCTGCGACATCCAAGCCCCCCTCGGTGGTGAGCTCTTCACGTTTTTCCGGGACCAAACAAACAAATTCAGGTTGAATCTCGAGCGCAATCTCAACCATTTCATCGGTCACCGCCATTTCCAGATTCATACGCGTTTGTAGCGTTTCTTTGAGTAAACGGACATCGCGATCAGTGATATGGCGACGATCTTCACGAAGATGCACGGTGATCCCTGCCGCTCCAGCACGCTCAGCTAACTCCGCCGCATGAACCGGATCCGGATACGCGGTACCACGTGCATTACGTATCGTCGCAACGTGATCAATGTTCACACCGAGGTAAATTTTATCCATGATTATTTCCTTCTAAACAATTCTCTGCTTTTTAGCGGCTTAGGACCAAGATAAGGTTTGAGCGCCATACGTGTAAAACGCTTGGCGGCGCGCAGCTGTGCCACCGTTTCAAAATGTCGTGTCGCCAACGCTCGTAGATCAGCGCCAGTAAATTGCCGATGTTGGCTTTTCATGATCGACGCGACAAAGCCTTGCTGCTCACGATATAGATACGTCATAGTATCGTTGATCGGGTCGCCGCTACCAGCACAATGAAGAAAATCAACGCCATAGCCTAGTGCTTCTAACAGCGCAAGCTCAAAGCAGCGTAATGCAGGCTCTGGGTTGTGATAGCGGGCAAGCTGGGTTAAGGCGGTGACATAATCGAAAAATAACGCTGGGTAAGGCGTATGAGGCTCAAGCACACGCATAACTAACTCATTGAGGTAAAAGCCGGAATACAGAGCATTGCCTGATAAAGGCAGCGCGAGGCCTGTGGCCTCAGCACTGCGCAATGTACGTAATTCACCGCGTCCCCCCCACTTGAGCAGCAAGGGAGTAAAAGGCTGCAGTGCGCCTCTTATGGCCGAACGGGGACGACGTGCTCCCTTGGCGAGAAGCGTGATACGCCCCTCGAACTCAGAGAACACATCTAAGAGCAGACTCGATTCACTATAGGGGCGCGAATGCAGCACAAAACCACGTTGAAAGCCGTCCACTCACCCTCTCCTGAGTGCATGGACCCGATGTTCGGGCCAATTAAAGATCGTCGATATAGCCTAAACTGCGCAACGCGCGTTCGTCATCAGCCCAGCCGGATTTCACTTTCACCCAAAGCTCAAGATAGACCTTACGTTCGAAGAGATCTTCCATGTCTAAGCGTGCCTCACGGCCAATGCGTTTGATCTTTTCGCCGCCTTTACCAATGACCATTTTCTTCTGGCCGGTACGCTCAACTAAAATCAAACCATTAATATGAAAGCCATCGGTTTCAGGGTTGTAGTCAAAACGTTCAATTTCAACCGTCACTGAATAAGGCAGCTCTTCACCGGTAAAACGCATCAGCTTTTCACGGATAATTTCTGAGGCCATAAAACGCTGAGAGCGGTCGGTAACATATTCTTCAGGGAAGTAGAATTCAGACGCCGGCAACGCATCACGAACACGCTGCTCGACCACATCAATATTGGTCCCGTTTTTCGCTGAAACCGGGATCACGTCGACAAACGGCATTTTCTCTGACAACGCTTGTAGATGCGGAAACAGCTCCGTCTTCTCTTTAACGTTATCCACTTTGTTGACCAACAAAACCGTCGGCAACTCTGAACGCGCTAGCTTATTAAGCACCATTTCATCGTCATTGGTCCAATGTGTACCATCCACGAGAAATAATACTAATTCAACGTCGGTTAACGAGCTGTTTGCAGCCCGATTCATAAGACGGTTAATGGCGCGCTTTTCTTCAATGTGTAGCCCAGGCGTATCGACATACACCGCCTGGTAGTTATCCCGGGTATCCACGCCCATGATTCGGTGACGCGTGGTTTGGGGTTTACGCGAGGTAATCGACAACTTTTGCCCTACCAAGCGGTTCAGCAATGTTGATTTTCCTACGTTCGGGCGGCCAACAATGGCAATAAAGCCGCAGCGCTGTGTGTCAGTCATTATGTCAACTTCTGTAGTGCGAGTTCTGCAGCCGCTTGCTCTGCCTTGCGACGACTACTGCCTTTTCCAATCACAGAACGCTCCAGTCCTGATATCTGGCACTCTACCGTAAACTCTTGGTTGTGTGCTTCACCCTTCACTTTCATCACCGTATAAGACGGTAACGGTTTACGTTTTCCCTGCAAGAGCTCTTGCAAACGGGTTTTCGGATCTTTTTGGCTGACACCCGGTTCAATGGTTTCGAGTCGCTGCTGATACCATTGCAAGATAATATCTCGTACCCGGTTGATATCACTGTCTAAAAAGATGGCGCCAATCAATGCTTCTACAGCGTCAGCCAAAATCGAATCGCGGCGAAAACCGCCACTTTTAAGTTCTCCTGGGCCAAGGCGCATGACTTCGCCCAGAGAAAACTCCCGCCCAATTTCGGCTAGTGTATTACCGCGCACTAAGGTCGCGCGCATCCGACTCATATCCCCTTCATCCACTTTCGGAAAGCGATGATAAAGATCCTCGGCAATTACGAAGCTAAGAATTGAGTCACCCAAAAATTCGAGACGCTCATTATGTGTGCCATTGGCACTACGGTGCGTCAACGCCAGTTCAAGCAATGCAGCACTGCTGAACTGATAGCCGATCTCTCGCTGCAATTTATCTGTTAGTTTTGTCATCATAGTCCAGAATTAATCAATTCCACCAATACGGTTAAAGCGTATCCCTGTCGGTATCCACGATGGTAGCCAGCTGTCACTGTTGCGCTCGAATTCGAAGCTGACCCAAATAGCCACCGCTTTGCCGACTAAGTTGCGCTCAGGCACAAAGCCCCAAAAGCGGCTATCCGCACTGTTATCGCGGTTATCACCCATCATAAAGTAATGCCCTTCCGGCACCACCCAACGATTGACGCCCGGACGTGGCTGATAGGCACTGATTCGATCGCGCTTATTCGGATGGACAAGGATCTGATGCGCTTGCTCACCCAGCTGCTCTTGTGCTTGCACCAGATTCACACCACCTTGTGCAAATTCACTAGGCTGAATGTTATCTATCGCGACAGGCTGGCACTGCGCTTCGCCTTTAGGCTGAATACACAAGCGCTTATCTTCATACACAATGGTATCGCCGGGTAGCCCCACCGTACGCTTGATGTAGTCAATATTCGGCTGCGGCGGATATTTAAACACCACAATGTCACCGCGCTCAGGTTTGCCAGTATCAACCAGTTCAGTGTGAAAAGCCGGATCACGCAGCCCATAGGCAAATTTTTCCACCAAAATAAAATCGCCAACCAATAAGGTTGGCATCATCGATCCGGACGGAATTTGGAAAGGCTCATAAATGAATGATCGCAACACTAAAACCACCGCGATCACCGGGAAAATAGACGCCATATTCTCAACCCAACTCGGTTGTGGCATCACTTTCGCGACTTGTTCGGCATCCAAATCAGTCTGTGCGACCTTCAGTGCTTTGCCTGCAGCCTGGCGGCGACGCGGCGCCCAGCGGTATTTATCTAACGCCCAAACCAGGCCGGTGACCAAGGTCACCAGCACTAAAATTAAAGAAAACGTATTGGCCATCATGGAATCCGTTGTTATTTATCTTTGCCCACATGCAAAATGGCCAAGAAAGCTTCTTGCGGCAGCTCGACATTACCGACCTGCTTCATGCGCTTCTTACCTTCTTTTTGTTTTTGCAATAGTTTTTTCTTACGACTCACATCACCGCCGTAACATTTTGCCGTGACGTTTTTACGCAACTGCTTGACGGTTGAACGGGCGATAATGTGATTGCCAATCGAGGCTTGGATGGCGATATCAAACTGCTGACGCGGAATAAACTCTTTCATTTTTTCCACTAGCTCGCGACCACGCGGTTGCGCATGAGCACGGTGCGTAATAATCGCCAGTGCATCGACACGCTCGCCATTCAGTAAGATATCCACCCGTACCATGTCAGACACATCGTAACGTTCGAAGTTATAATCTAACGAGGCATAACCGCGCGATGTTGACTTAATACGGTCGAAAAAGTCCAACACGACTTCCGCCATGGGTATGTCATAGGTCAGCGCAACTTGATTGCCGTGATAAACCATATCCACTTGGGCACCACGCTTCTCAACACACAAGGAGATCACATTGCCGACGAATTCATTGGGCACCAAGATATTACAACGCGCGATAGGCTCACCAATGGCTTGAATGTCATTCACTGGGGGCAGCTTGGCTGGGCTGTCTACATAGATGACTTCACCATCGTTTTGCGTGACTTCGTAAACAACCGTAGGGGCTGTGGTGATCAGCTCAAGGTCGTATTCTCGCTCCAGGCGCTCTTGAATGATCTCCATGTGCAGCATGCCAAGGAAACCACAACGGAAACCGAAGCCAAGCGCCGCAGAGCTCTCTGGCTCAAAGAAAAGCGACGCATCATTGAGGCTTAACTTATCCAAGGCATCACGGAAGTTTTCATAATCATCGGATGAAATCGGGAATAAGCCCGCGTACACCTGAGGCTTAACTTTTTGGAACCCTTCAATCCGTTTTTCGCAGCCGTTTTTGGCATGGGTGATGGTGTCGCCCACGGGTGCGCCGAGGATATCTTTGATCCCACAGATCACCCAGCCTACTTCACCGGTTTGCAAACCATTAAGCTCTTTACGCTTGGGCGTGAAAATGCCAATGCTGTCCACGTTCCATTCTTGGCCCGTGCTCATGATTTTCACTTTGTCGCCTTTTTTGAACGAGCCTTCACGAATGCGCACTAACGAGACGACGCCAAGATATTTATCGAACCAAGAGTCGATAATCAACGCTTGAGTGGGGGCGTCGGGGTTACCTTCCGGCGGTGGAATAAGGCGAACAATATCTTCGAGTACGCCATCGACTCCAACCCCTGTTTTGGCTGAACAACGCGTGGCTTCAATGGCTTCAATACCAACAATATCTTCGATTTCTTGCGCCACACGGTCTGGATCGGCGGCCGGTAAATCGATTTTGTTCAGGACAGGGACCACTTCAAGGTCCATATCCATTGCGGTGTAGCAGTTGGCGAGCGTCTGTGCTTCAACCCCTTGTCCTGCATCCACCACCAGCAAAGCACCTTCACATGCCTTCAGTGAGCGCGACACCTCATAAGAGAAGTCGACGTGTCCTGGCGTATCGATGAAGTTCAACTGATACTCATTGCCGTCTTTGGCTTTATAGTTCAGTGTCACACTTTGTGCTTTGATGGTGATACCGCGTTCACGTTCCAGATCCATGGAGTCAAGGACCTGCTCTGCCATTTCCCGGTCAGTAAGGCCGCCGCATACGTGAATGAGTCGATCAGAAAGCGTCGACTTACCGTGGTCAATATGGGCGATGATCGAAAAGTTACGAATATGCTTCATAAGTGGGTGTGACTTACTCGTTATCAATAAGAATGGGATCCTAAGATCAATTGGGCTGGATTCTACCGAAAATAGTGGCTAGTCGCTATCCTGGTGTCTGGTATTTATCACTGCCAACTCGGAAATTGGCTCTCCCATGATACGCAGAAGCTCAGGTTGCTGCTGTTCGGCACTCCCGACATATCTCGCTAAACGTCGTGCGATACCGACCCCAAGGGCACCGAAGCCTAGACTCAGTGCGATAACACCTCCTTCACCGCTGCCTGCCAACGCGGCAAAGAAAAATTGTCCCAGTAAGGCGCCCACGAACATCATCATTAATGGCACCATATAAACCACGAGCGCCGAGCGTACCAAGGTGGCTTCACCGAGGCCAATTTCAACGAGAGTTCCTGTCGGCAGCGGTTCTGGCGAACGAACGCTGACATGGTTCACTTTTCCGGGTAGGGCCTTGGACACAATGCCAGTGCCACACTGGCTTTGCGATTTGCAGCTGCCACAGCTGGTTTGCTGCTGACAGGCAAGGGACAGCCAGCCGTCTTGGTACCCTGTTACCTCCGCCAGTGCTTTAATCATGGTGCAACCTTTTACTCTGTCTGTGATGTTGGCATGCGATTAATACGAACCGAATCAGCAATCCGTTTAGCGGTCTCCGGTGGAATGTCCCCCACCACTGTAATTTCGGCGTTGCCATTGATAACACTGTGCAGCGTCCGTCGGCCTTGGCGCACTATCTGTTTACGCACGGAGACATCGTCGGCTTTGGCTAAATAAACAGAAAAACTAAAAAGGCCGTCGCTAAACATTTGGCTTTCCACTGCCCGCTTAGTCATCATTAAACGATGGCGGTTACTGTATACAGGCTTAAAGCCATCTGGCAGCACCGTCACCTGCCAATCCAGGTCAGAGCGGCGGGTTGTTTGTGGGAGGGTTAATACCGGCGGCAGGGCTAACTGCGTGAGTTTTTGCATCGCGTCGTTAATTTTAGGCGTAACCACCAGAGATAAGGCGCGATACTGTTCAAGCGGATCCCCATCTCGGTCAAGTAAATCGGCTCTCACCGGTAGGTGACTGTCTTGGTCTAGCCAAAGCACGTACGAATATCGCTCACCATCTTTCGGTGTGATACGTACAACCTGGCAATCCATGCCCGCCTCGCGCGCATGTCCCATTGAGACAAAGTCATAATGGTTTGCCAGTATATCAATATCGGCCTGAATGAGGGTAGGCAATGGTGCCACCATATGATCACTGGCGATCGTGAAAGGGTCATAACCAGGTTCAAAATAACTGATTTCCTTTCCGCGACGAATTACTTCTCGCGACGGACCACTTAAATACATGAGATGACCAAACGCTTCGCCACCTACCCGTGCATGGCGAAAACGCAGTGGCTCTAGGCTATTTTTGCCAACGAGAATGTAGGACAGTTCATAGTCCAAGGTATCGCTTGCGGTATCCATTTGATGTAACAAAGCCTCGGCAGAGGGTTCGGCCGAGGCTTGCGCAGACATCAAACTGACCAGCGCAAGCGCACCGATCAGAGTTTTTTTCATTGCTTACTACTGCTTGTCGACGGTGCCATTGTCTGATTGCTAGACAGACTATCCTTATTCAACCTTAGCTGCAATTCATAGTCTTTGAGCATTGCATTTACGCGCCGACGCTGCTCCATCATTTCAGATTCTGAAGGCGTCGCACGCAAATCATTCCGGCTTAAACTCACTGGTTCAGCAGCACCTGCAAAAGGAATCGTTTCCAATACTGGCGGTTGGGTTTGATTGCCAACCCCCGGAGACGTTGGTTCAGACTGGTTATAATGCTGCACGCCTACGATCACGGCGAGAGAAACACAAGCGGCGACACTGACCTGAGTGAGCTGTTGCAGCCAGCCAGGTAGGTGGCGACGCGCCTTTTCCGGACGCGGCTGTGACTCGTGCATCGGGTGCACGTTACTGTCAACGTGAGCGCCTTGATAAGCCGGTTCTGCTTCCAACGCGGACGCGACAGAATCGGCAATGTTCCATTGCAACGAGCCAGGCGCGTCACCACGCATCACATCACGAATGATGCCGAAGTCGCTCCAGGTCTGTTGTGCGCTATTATCTCGCTCTATATCATGGATCACCGACGTATCCACCCGTTCGCCATCTAATAACGCCGAAATTTTTTCTTTATCCGTCATTCAAGTCACCGTCATGCAGCCAGTAAAACTCGTTACCGTTTCATCAGTGGCCGGATGCGCTTTTCTACCGCTTCACGCGCTCGAAATATACGCGACCGTACCGTACCGACTGGACAATCCATTACCTGTGCAATTTCCTCATAACTGAGCCCATCGAGCTCGCGTAAGGTGATTGCGGTTCTTAAGTCGTCAGGCAGTGTTTCAATGGTCGAAAACACCACCTGCCTCAATTCTTCAGACAACATCAAGTTTTCAGGGTTCGATATTTCTTTTAACGACCCCCCACTTTCGTAATTTTCTGCTTCGTCGGCGTCAATATCGCTGCCTGGTGGACGTCGTCCTTGTGCCACCAAATGGTTTTTCGCGGTGTTCACTGCAATGCGATACAACCAAGTATAAAACGCACTTTCGCCACGAAACCCCGGCAAAGCACGATACGCTTTAATAAACGCTTCTTGTGCGATATCCGGAATATCACCACTGTGTGAGCCTACATAGCGGGCAATAAGGTTACATACCTTATTTTGATATTTGACGACTAACAGATTGAAAGCTTGCTTGTCACCATTCTGTACACGTTCTATTAGAACCTGGTCGGTTAGCTGCTCGCCCATTCGAGCGTTTACTCCTTGGTTGATCTTTTCGCCCGATTATCGACATTCTAGGTCCGACGTTGTCAGAGCGCGGTTAAACCCGCTTGCGAGCTTTCGCTGAGAATTCGATGACCGCTTAGGAGAAAAGTTCCTCACCATGTTGGTTTTATTATGCGTGAAATCACATTACTGTGACGGAATGACCAAAGCGCGCGTCTTTAGCTGCATGTATTGTCCCCCAAACAATGCCACGGTTGCAAACTTTCACCCAAGCAAGACTGGATTTGATCTTAGCGCGCGCGGCCGCGTCAAATTGGTGTAACATTGGGAGCGCAGAAAGAGGATTAGGGATCATGACGACCACAACTCAGGAACATCAATGTGACGTGTTGGTCATCGGCAGCGGTGCCGCTGGCTTATCGTTGGCGCTACGTTTGGCGCCCACGCACCGGGTTATCGTACTCAGTAAAGGCCCTCTCAGTGAAGGGGCGACACTCTACGCACAAGGCGGCATCGCCGCTGTTTTTGACGAACAAGACTCAGTGGAGTCCCATGTCGAAGATACACAAATAGCCGGTGGCGGTATCTGTGATACCGATGTTGTCGACTTTATCGCCCGTAACGCCAAAGACTGTGTTCAATGGCTGATTGATGGTGGCGTGCCCTTCGATCAAGAAGACAGTGATGATGAAACCCCGCGTTATCATCTCACTCGCGAAGGTGGTCATAGTCATCGACGTATTCTACACACCGCCGATGCAACCGGTATGGCGGTGCAAAACTCATTGCAAGATAACGTTCGACAACATCCTAATATCACCCTACTCGAGCGTCATAACGCGCTGGACATTATCACGCGTAAAAAAGTCGGACTCGGCGGCCCTAATCATGTGTTAGGGGCCTATATTTGGAATCGCAATCAAGAAGTTGTAGAAACTGTCCGCTGCAATGATGTGGTGCTGGCAACAGGTGGCGCGTCTAAAGTGTATCAGTACACCTCTAACCCAGACGTCTCTTCTGGTGATGGTATTGCGATGGCATGGCGAGCAGGTTGCCGTGTCGCGAATCTTGAGTTCAATCAGTTCCACCCGACTTGTTTATACCACCCTGACGCGCGTAACTTTTTGCTAACCGAAGCATTACGTGGTGAAGGTGCGCACCTAAAACGCCCGGATGGATCGCGCTTTATGCAAGACTTTGATCCGCGTGGTGAGCTTGCTCCCCGTGATGTCGTGGCGCGTGCGATTGATTATGAAATGAAACGTCTTGGCGCTGATTGTATGTATCTCGATATCAGCCATAAAGATCCGCAATTTGTCACCAAGCACTTCCCCACCATTTACGAGAAGCTAAAAGAGTACGGCATTGACTTGACCCAAGACGCCATCCCGATAGTTCCGGCCGCTCACTATACCTGTGGTGGTGTGATGGTGGATAAAAATGGCACTACGGATCTGCCTGGTTTATATGCCATTGGTGAAGTGAGTTATACCGGGCTACACGGTGCAAATCGCATGGCCTCTAACTCCTTGCTCGAATGTGTGGTGTATGCGTGGTCTGCCGCTGAGCATATTAAAGCCCATTCAGACCATATAGAGCCACACACAGCGTTGCCAGCTTGGGATGAGAGCCAAGTGATTTGTTCCGATGAGGAAGTGGTGATTCAACACAATTGGCATGAGCTGCGCCTGTTTATGTGGGATTACATGGGGATTGTGCGCTCAACCAAGCGCTTAGAACGTGCTTTGCGTCGCATTGAGCTACTTAAACAAGAAACGCACGAGTACTACGCTAATTTTCGTGTCTCGAATAACTTGCTCGAATTACGTAATTTACTCCAAGTCGCTGAATTGATGGTGCGTTGTGCCATGCAACGCAAAGAAAGTCGTGGTCTACATTACACCATTGACTATCCTGACGCTCATGCTCAATCAGGCCCAACCATCCTCGTTCCCGATCAGCCTTGCTAATGTGGCGCATGGTATCGTCGCAATAAACAACGGCCAGTCTCTCGACTGGCCGTATGATTAGCTTTTAAATTCACTTACGGCCCGCTCTAAGTTAGCAGCTTCTTCTGCGACTTGATGAGCAGCTTGACGGTTTTGGCTCGCGCGTTCAGTACTCGTCTGGGCAATGTCTTGAATGTTGTGCACGTTCTGGTTAACTTCTTTAGCAACCGAGCTTTGCTGCTCTATCGCCGTCGCAATATGCGTACTCATATCCATAATCTGTTGCATATCTTGCATAATCTGTGACAGCTCTTGCGAGGCGGCATCTACTTTGGTGACAGAGCTTTCGCCATCTTCTCGACTTTGCTCCATACGCTCTGCAACTGACTGTGTTTGCGCCTGCAGCGAGGTAATAATGCCCGATATTTCATCGGTCGATTGCCGGGTACGAGTTGCTAATTGACGCACTTCATCCGCGACTACTGCAAACCCTCGTCCTTGCTCCCCCGCACGCGCGGCCTCGATGGCAGCATTGAGTGCCAGCAGATTCGTTTGCTCTGAAATGTCTTTAATGACATCCAATACCGAGCCAATGGTCTCAGACAGCTTACTCAGTTCAAGCACCTCGTTACTGGTATTGCTGAGTGTCTCGGCCAATGTCATGATCATCGTCCGGGTATCATCCACCACTTGCTGTCCATTTTGCGCACGACCTAGGCTGGTTCTCGCGTTATCAGCCGCCTGATCGGTATTGCCGGCAATATCCCGAATCGTGCTTTCCATCTCATTCATCGCCGTTGCAGCATGGGTCGTTTCATCCAGCTGCGTCGCCAGTGCGGTGCCGGTTTGCGCCGTGCGAGACTCCACCTGCTCTGCGCTTTGGTGTAAAGCCTGCACCGCTCGGCTAACATCGACCACCATTTTTTGAATACTACTCAGCATCTGATTGACATCGTTTGCCATCAGTGAAATTTCATCTTGCCCAGTCTCATCGGCGCGCAAGGTCAGATCCCGTTGCTGAGTAATGGCCGCCATCTGCTGACTGAACAGCGCGATGCGCCGTTGAATACCTCGGTTCATCCACAGAGAAACCACCGTCATGATGATCGCTAACACCAATACTATCGACCCCGTCACTATCGTGGTCTGGCGTAGCGCTTGATCGATCGCTTGCTGGTATTCTTTGCTTAACGCGTCAAACATATTTTCCACTTGATGCGTTTGACTCCGTATCTCGCCCAAAAGCCCTTTATCTGGCGCCAAACCTAATGCTTTTTTCTGCGCAACAACGTTTTCAACTTCAGACTGGTGAGCTTTAAACAGTGCCAATAGATCACCTTCAAGATAATCTGTTAAGGCATCCATATGATTTTGGTATTGGTCGATGTAATCCAGATGACTGCTTTGAACAAACAGCTTGGCGTCCGCCACTAACAAGCGAGCACTGCTTTCTAGCACAATATCGTTTTCAGTTGCGGCCACGAGCGCTTGACTCGCGCTTTGCATTTGGCCTCTTAAGCCTTGCTCTGTCGTTAAACCTAATGTTTGGTAGCCGTCACCCAGTTCGCTGAACCCATTTGCATAAGCTTGCATGGCTGTCTTAACGTCATCAATCGTGACGGTTTCTAACCCAAGGGAGGCACTGCGTGCTCGAAAGTCGGTCAGTTGCTGATTAAAGGTTGCGACGTTGTTTTCAAACCGAGAGAGGTATTTGGGATCCATCCGAGCAAGAAAGTCTTTTTCATTACGGCGTAAATTAAGAAGTACGACCTCGAGATCGGACACCGCGGTTAACTGGCGATGCATTTTATCTAACCGCGTTTCAGCGTTCCACGCCGCTGCCATCACAGCGAGTAATGCCAACACCGACATCACGGTAAGAGAAAGCAACTTGTGTTTTATTTTCATAACGACCCTACAACACCTTCAGAGCAAGACTGGATTAATCACGTACTTGCACTAACTATCGGCGATGTTAGGAAAAAGTAAAGCAAGGCAACCAAGGTGTCATAAATATGTCACAAATTATCCTGCTTTGGTTGACAATAATGCCGATAAATCAGACGAAAATGATAGTCCGGCAAGCCATGGCGCCACAAATACAAACAGCGCGCATCCGATTGCGCTTTGAGCATCATCAGCCAAGGCGTCGCCCAGATACATGTGATGGGTTGGCGTTCGCCGCTGGGTAGCCTTATCCAATCATCAAAATACACAGTGACACAGCCGGTACTCTCGACCAGTCGGTGTTGAAAGTGAATCAATTCACGGACAACGTGAAGCGTCAGGAAAGCACGCGCGCAAAGCGGGAGGGACACATGCACCGCCAATAGCCATGCCACCATCATGCCGACCAGGAATAAACAGACGGTGACATAGCGCGGGCAATGGAGTTGGCTATGTACGCAACTTACTTCGGTTATAGGCAACCACCTTCTCGACAACAGAGACCATCTTGGGGTCGTCAGGTTTACCATGCCCCATCAGCCAGGCAAACAGATCCGGGTCGGCGCTTTCTAAAAATGCGACAAAATCCTGTTTTTCATTTTCATTCAATGTGTCGTAGCATGCCTCAAAGTAGGGCATGACTAATACATCAAGCTCCAGCATCCCCCGACGGCATGCCCAACGAATTCGCGCTTTATCTTCAGTGTTAACCATGTTGACCTCTATCACTGATATCAGTGGATGGATACTATCAACGCCAGGGTCTGGCGACCACTTTTCCCAAAAAAGAAACGACGAATCTGAGAGCTCTCTAGCGTTAATCCGTCGTTTGGCGCAATACCCTTACAATACAAAGGCTGACAAGCCTGTTATGCACCATTACTATACGAGAGATAGCCTGTGTTTTCTCAACGGAGAGCGTGATTTATATGAGCGAATGGTATCAAACCCAAGCTTTTGAGCCTGTGGCACAACACCCCAGTGACCAGACGCCGGAACTGGCCATTGTTGCCCTCGATAGTTGGGCGTTAACCAAAATTAGTGGCGACGACACCAAGTCATACTTACAAGGCCAGCTCACTTGCGATATTGAGCAACTCGACGTGGATCAATCGACCTTAGCGGCGCATTGCGATCCAAAAGGTAAAGTCTGGTCCGTGTTACGTTTTTTCCACTTCCAAGATGGCTTAGCCATGGTGCAGCCGGCATCGATTGAGGCAACCCAATTACAGGAAATCAAAAAATACGCCATCTTCTCTAAGATCGCATTTGATAAAGTCGACTGCGTACTTCTTGGCGTGGTTGGCGCCCAAGCGGAAAAGTGGGTGACTGACCACTTTGGCCCACAAGGTAACGTCCGCCAGGGCGAGCAGGGAACGGCGGTGATGATCGCGCCTCATCGTTGGTTACTCGCGATCACTCCCGATGCGGCAACCGCGCTCGTGAATCAGTATCAGTCGTCCGCGGTCCTTCTCAGCAGTGAATATTGGGATCGATATGAAATCGATGCCGCACTCCCTCGCATAGAAGCCGCAACCAGTGGTGAATTTATTCCTCAATCGTTGAATTTGCAGGCATTGAATGCGATCAGCTTCACCAAAGGCTGTTATACCGGCCAAGAGACCGTTGCTCGCGCTAAATACCGAGGAATAAACAAACGGGCTATGTATAAACTCACAGGACAAGCCACACATACACCGGTGGCAGGGGATAAAATCGAGCGTTCTGTCGGTGAAAACTGGCGCTCTGGTGGAACCGTGATTGCCGGTTACCGTCAAGCTAATGGCCAGGCAGCAGTGCTAGCGGTTCTGCCAAACAACCTCGATGACGAGACAGCATTTCGCCTAGCGGATGCGCCAGAGTTTATCTGGCAGCGTGAGCCTCTACCTTACTCTCTGACTGACGATAAATAAGTGGTGAGCTTGACATCTCCCCATGCGGCTTGGCAAACACAGGTGACCGCGGCGCTTGATCACGCCGACGTCACTTACCGGGAAGCCAATAAACAGAAAGGGATCCCGCCAGGATCCCTCACTTGTCAATGCTAGTGGCACACGGTTGGTACTACACCTTAATCGGCATCTTGGTCGCCTAAGGTTTCTTCATACCCTTGTGCATCAAACAAGGCATCAATTTCTGATTCATCAGTGGCTTGAACTTGAAAGAGCCAACCATCGCCGTAAGGATCGCTGTTGACTAATTCTGGGGCGCTATCCAACTCCTCATTCACGGCGATCACTTGCCCGGAAATCGGCGCATAAATATCTGACGCCGCTTTGACCGACTCGGCCACTGCGCAATCATCCCCGGCATCAAAGGTGTCACCTTCATCGGGTAAATCAACAAAAACCATATCACCAAGCAACGCTTGAGCATGATCGGAAATGCCAATGGTGAAGAGGCCTTCCCCTTCAGGACGCACCCACTCATGCGTCTCAGTAAATTTTAATCCGGATGGAATATCGCTCATAATATTGTTCCTTGTTAGACCCAGTGACCTTGTTATACCCAATACTCAGGTTGTAGCCAGTGCTCTGGTTGTACCCAGTGCTAATGTGCAACATCCGTCGGTAAATACAAACTTCCAGACAAGCTGTTCGTCATGCTATTTAGCATATTTTCTTTTTTTCGCCAATTTCCGTTGTCACACGATCAAGAAAAATGGGCGCGCCGAGCAGGTGGCTTCGCGAGATCAGGGAGCTCTCCCTCTAGCCCCAAGGCTTTGGCCATAAAGGGCTGTTTGGCGCCGGGTAGGTGATTCACCGCGCGCATACCCACACCACGAACGAGCTTTTTCACTGGGTTTTGACCATCAAACAAGCTCCGGAATCCCTGCATCGCCGCAATCATTTGCATGGCTTCCGCTTTACGCCAACGCTCGAAATGACGCAGTGACGCATACGCCCCGACATCTTTCCCTTTTTCTGAAAGTTGCGCGAGTGTCTGTGCTAACGCGGCCGCATCTAACATCCCTAAATTCACCCCTTGGCCGGCAAGCGGATGAATGGTATGTGCGGCATCACCGATAAGGGCAATGCGCTCAGAGGCAAAATTCTGAGCATAACGCATGGTAAGAGGATAACTCGCACGCGGTCCGGCCACCTCACATCGGCCTAATCTAGCGTCAAAGGCAGCCGTGAGCGCCCGCTCGAATCCATCAGACGCCATGTCGCGATACTCCGACGCTTGTTCAGGCGGCACCGACCAAACAATGGAACATAAATGCGGATCGGACAGTGGTAGAAACGCTAAAGGGCCATCAGGCGTAAAAACCTGACGCGCAACGCCTCGATGAGGGGCTTCTGTACGTACCGTTGCCACCACAGCATGGTGTCCATAATCTCGCTGAACCAATGGAAAGTGTGCTTGCTCGCGCACCCATGAGCGAGCGCCATCGGCTCCGACAACCAGCTTTGTCGTCACACCACCTCCCGAGGCCAATTGCAACCAGG
The DNA here is from genome assembly GCF_001996245.1 of Salinivibrio sp. MA607. Lineage (NCBI taxonomy): Bacteria > Pseudomonadati > Pseudomonadota > Gammaproteobacteria > Vibrionales > Vibrionaceae > Salinivibrio > Salinivibrio sp. MA607. The sequence goes on from NZ_MUFJ01000009.1 coordinate 79,688, forward strand.
TTTCGCGCTCACCTTGCATCATAGACTGGCACTGCTCAGGCATGAGCATGGTGACATTACTCTGCTGCTGCACTTTGTCGAGCAGGGCAAGTTGAATCACGCGGTTTTCAACAATGTGTCCTAGGTTTTGCTGACCAAATGCCTGTGCGTCAAAATCAATTTGCGCAAAGCTATCTTTCTCCCAAACGTGCATTTTTTGATAGCTTGCCAGTCGGCGTGCGACGATACCCGGCCAAACATCTAAGGCACGAAGCATATTCTCGCTCGCGCGACTCAGTGCCGATACACGGTTTTCTGGTAGATCGTCTAGTGTTGTTACCGGTTTTTTACCTTCAATCACAACGATGCGTAAGTCCGTTTCTGCCAGTGAGGCGGCAAGTGTTAGCCCCACCATTCCACCACCTACAATCGCGACATCTGCATTGATCATCTTCATTTCGGTTCTACCCATCCTATGGTGCGTTGCACGAGGGGTTGTTTCACCCTTTCTATGGTCGACATCAACCCCAAACCTGCGTTCCGTGCGGCCGCGAGTAGTGCACTCTGATTAGAAAAAAGATGAACGAGCCCTGATGTTAGTGCGACGGTTGTATCTCTGTCTGGCTGGCGTTGACTGGCATAATCCATCAGGACCGGTATCGCGCCAATATCTTGCCCGCGCTGGAAGGCTGCGCTGACAGTTTGAGCCAGCGTGATGACATCTCGCAGGCCGAGGTTAAAGCCTTGCCCTGCAATGGGATGTAAACTTTGTGCTGCGTTGCCAACCACCGCCACACGATGACTCACCGGCCGCACGACCTGATTGAGCACCAGCGGGTACGCATGACGTTCTCCGACATGAAGTAACTTACCAAGACGCCAACCGAAAACCTGTTGTAAGCGTTGTAAAAAAACCGAATCGCTGACTTGGGTGAGCGGTTGCGCCTCATCGGGAGTCATGCACCACACTAATGAGCAACGTCCTTGCGACATGGGCAGTAACGCGACGGGCCCCGTGTCGGTAAAACGCTCAAAGGCGTGACCTTGATGCGGAAGCGCCGTAGACACATTGGCAATCACAGCCACTTGGCCAAAGTCGTGCTGCTGCCGGGGGAGATGGAGCAAACGACTACAAGGCGAGCGACCGCCATCAGCGGCAATGAGTAATGATGCCGTTAGCGATTGTCCTTGTTTAAGTGTGACAGTAACAGCGTCAAGCTTTCGCTCAATCGCGATCACTGCATCAGGACAAAAGACATCGATGGCGGGACGCGCATGCAGTTTTTGGTGCAATACCGCGCCGGCATCTGCCAGTTCAATGACCTGACCGAGATATGACACGCCCTGCGTTTGCGCATCAATATGCGTTTGCCCAGCATGACCACGATCTGAAACGTGAATATGTTGGATCGGTGTGCCAAACGGCGCCAACGCCTCCCAAAGTCCCAGTTGATCAAAAGCAGCGCAACTGCCCTCGGCTAACGCGATACTCCGCGCATCATAACCTGGGTGATCACCATGGTTTGGCACCATCGCCTCAACGACCGCAATACGTAACATCCCGCCACTTAGCGTATCTAACGCCAGTGCCGCGGTTGCGCCGGCCATTGCACCACCAGCAATCACTATGTCATAGGCTTTCATCCTACTTTTCCTCACCCTGAGTCATCACCACGCCTCAAACCGCAGACGTCATTGCGGTTAATGGCGTGTTTTTGGCGTCTCGTCGTCAGTTTCAAGACGTGCGCCAAGCTCGGCATGGACAACCAAGCTACACACACGCACATGCTCAACAACCTGCTCAAGCAAGTCCGCTTGCTCTTGCAAATCCCCGTCTTCGTCAATCCCTAACTGCGCCACTTCCTTTAAATCGCTGAGCGCTTCTGTGACGTCTTTGGATAGTTTACGCCCCTTTGTCCCAATCAGACCAACGCCAGCAAGAAAGGTATTAATCCATTCCACTAACGCTTCTGCACGGGCAACGACACCCGAGTGTTCATCATCCGGAACATAAATATCGAGATCTAAATCCGTTCCTGTCAGTTGGGTTTTCAATTGATGGTAGCTTTGCATGGCCAAGGTTTTTGACTCGGTCGGCCAGCCCATTCCTTGGTTGGTATAATCATAAAGCATGGTTAGCCAACTCCCCTCTTCCAGTGCCAAGCCACCACTTAGCATGCCGGCGATCAATCCATGCATTTCTGCCGGCGTAACCGCCAGGCTATCTGCTGTTAATATTTCTGCAGTCTTCGCATATGCGGGTAAACGGGTTTCAGTCACAATGTTGCCCTTGGTCGTGCGCTCAAAAATAAGTGGGTTAGTTTAGCATTTCACACCACAGGGCTGAATCACTCATCGAAAAAACCCGTGATTCTTGGCCAGCTTGTGCGATGCAGAATTATTCTGTCCATTATGGTGGCCACAAGCCCAGTGTAAAAGCAGGAAGGCCGTTGCCACGATGATAAAGATCAACCCCTCGGTGTCCATTTTTGTCTAAATTCTCTGCATCACTCACCAAGGCGGCTTTCGATGTAGTGTATTCGGGAAAATAATTGCTAGAATAGCGCCATTATTCTGTATCTGGCCCTCGACATTGCGGGCCGTATGAGGAGCCAGCTTGGGACTATGAACACACAACCGGTTGAAATTAAAATCCTGGATCGCCTTGTTCGCGTCAATTGTCCGCCTGGACAAGAGCAAGCGCTTAAAGATGCAGCAAACGAGTTCGATCAACGGTTGCATCGGCTGGCAGAGCGCACTAAAGTAACCAATACAGAGCAGCTAATTGCCATTGCCGCTTTGAATGTTTGTCATGAATTAAATGATGCCAAACAAGCGTTGGAGACAGTTGAAGATCAGGTCAAGCAACGGACCGCCCTGATGACTGCCCAACTCGATAAAGCAGTGGCAGTGCAAGGATCGCAAAAATAATCGAATTCCCTGGGGTGTTTGTCAGCGGATCAACGTCCCTGAGCCGATAAGCAAACCGAAGGGTGTGTTGTTATAAGCTACTGAGCAAGCTCGGCTCGTACCGAGAAGCCTACGGTTTATACTACCCACCCGCCTTGAACCAGCGGGTTCAAGGGCCATCGATCCCAACGGCATCCCGGGGCCCTCCTTTACAGGCTAGCATTAAGGACAGTTATGCAGCCCAGACAGCAGATTCGCCAAACCATCCGTCACGCGCGTCGCCAGCTCTCGCCTGAACAGCAAACCGAGGCGGCCCAGCAGGTTGCGGCACGCTTTATGACATTACCTGACGTCGTTCATGCGCAGCGTATCGCCTTATACCTCTCTTTTGACGGTGAGTTGGACACCCAACCGGCAATCAACGCCTGCTGGCAGGCAGGAAAACAGGTTTATTTACCGGTTGTTCATCCGTTCAGTCGCGGCCATTTGCTGTTTTTACAGTACCACCCTCACACGCGCATGCGCCTTAATCGTTATAACATTGCCGAGCCCACTTTAGATATTCGCACCCTGATCCCTAGCTCAAAACTGGACATCATCGCCACGCCATTAGTGGCTTTTGACGCCGACGGCCAGCGCCTAGGCATGGGTGGCGGCTATTATGATCGCACGCTGGGTTTGTGCGCGCCAAATGCGACCGCCATTGGCCTCGCCCATGATTGCCAACGTTGGCATTCATTACCTTGCGAGCAATGGGATATTCCTTTACCCCATATACTGACACCAAGCCAACACTGGCATTGGTGAGCCATCATTTCGCCAACTTAGACGTTGACTCGCATCGATTTCGCGACCCATAGCCTGACGCCACGATTTGGCTTCGCTATAATCACGCCTTATTCCCCGTTACGCAGGAGTTACCATGACCCAGGACGAAAAGAAAAAAGCCACCGGTGAAGCGGCGGTAGAGTATGTTAAACTAGGCAGCATTATTGGCGTTGGCACCGGCTCGACAGTGAATTACTTTATTGATGCCCTTGAGCCAATGAAAGAAAAAATTAAAGGGGCGGTATCAAGCTCAGACGCGTCGACCAAGCGCTTAAAAGCGCTAGGGATTGAAGTCTTTGATGCCAACGAAGTGGGTCACCTCGATATCTATGTTGACGGTGCGGACGAAATCAATAAGCGCAATCATATGATTAAAGGCGGCGGCGCCGCATTGACGCGCGAGAAAATTGTTGCCGCCATTGCCGATAAATTTATCTGTATTATCGATGATACCAAACACGTCGATGTGCTTGGCGAGTTCCCTCTCCCTGTCGAAGTCATCCCAATGGCCCGCTCTTACGTGGCACGAGAGCTTGTCAAGCTGGGCGGTGATCCTTGCTATCGTCAAGGCGTGGTGACTGATAACGGCAATGTTATCCTGGATGTTCATAACCTCAAGATTCAGGATCCTAAAGGTCTCGAAGATACCATTAATGGGATCCCGGGCGTGGTGACTGTAGGCTTATTTGCCAACCGTGGTGCCGATATCGTCCTAACCGGCACCGATTCCGGGGTGAAAAAAGTGGCAGAATAAACGCATAATCCTGCAGATCAACGGCTTATACCCGCCCATTAGCAGCATTAAAAACCAAACGTTTGCGCTCAATGTAATCAATAAGTTAAAAGCACCTTTTTAAAGGTGCTTTTTTTATGGCATAGAACGGATAATTCTTACCCCTTATATGAATTTTTGTTATCTTGGTCACTGTTCTGATACCGGTTCATCGCAGGCCCATGTGCGACTTGGCGTAAAAAGATCAGGCTACTGACCACGTCACCCGTTGCACTGTCTTCACCAGAAATCTAGGGGAAAGGGTGACGATGCCTCCCGGCGTTCAGGCGCAACATTGCGACCCACTATTGTTTCTAAGGAAGAGAACAGCCCACATGTCACACTATTCATTGGACAAGAATAAGATAAAAATTTTACTGCTCGAAGGCGTCCACCCCACAGCCGTTGAATCATTCAAACAAGCGGGTTACACCAATATCGAGTATCACAAAGGCTCACTCACCGGTGAAGACCTTGAAACCGCGATCAAAGACGCGCATTTTGTTGGGTTACGCTCACGTACCCAGCTCACCGAAGCTGTTTTTAAGCAGGCCAAAAAACTGGTGGCTGTCGGATGCTTTTGTATCGGGACCAATCAAGTTGATCTCGATGCCGCCGCGAAACGCGGTATCCCGGTTTTCAACGCGCCCTTCTCAAATACTCGCAGCGTCGCCGAGCTCGTACTGGGTGAAATTTTGTTGCTACTGCGCGGCATTCCTGAGAAAAACGCCAAGGCTCACCGTGGCGAATGGTTAAAATCGGCTGAACGTTCTTACGAGGCGCGCGGCAAAGTGCTTGGGATCATTGGCTATGGCCACATTGGTACTCAGCTCAGTATTTTGGCCGAAAACCTCGGGATGCGAGTCTATTACTATGATGTCGACAACAAGCTTTCACTCGGTAATGCCATTCAAGTTAACTCGCTAACGGAGTTACTGAATCGCAGTGATATTGTTTCTTTGCATGTTCCAGAAACCGCAAGCACACAAAATATGATTGATGCCGACGCGTTCGCACGCATGAAGCCGGGTGCAATCTTTATTAATGCTTCACGAGGGACCGTGGTTGATATTGACGCGCTCTGCGGCGCTTTAGAAAGTCAGCACCTCGCAGGGGCCGCTATCGATGTCTTTCCTGTGGAACCAAAAACCAATAAAGAAGCGTTCAGTTCACCGCTGCAGGCCTTTGATAATGCGTTACTCACGCCACATATTGGCGGCTCGACCCATGAAGCCCAAGAAAATATTGGCCTTGAAGTGGCAGGAAAATTAATCAAATACTCGGACAACGGGTCGACACTATCGTGTGTTAATTTCCCTGAAGTGTCATTGCCTGAGCATCAAGGTCGCTCACGCTTGCTGCACATTCATGCCAACCGCCCGGGTGTGCTCACCAAAATTAATACCACCTTTGCCGATGAGGGCATTAACATTGCTGCTCAGTATCTACAAACGTCGGCACAGATTGGTTATGTGGTCATTGATGTGGAGATGGAGCAAGCGGATAAAGCATTGAAAAAACTCAAAGCCATTGAAGGCACCATACGTGCACGTATCTTACACTGAGATAACGCGCCAGTAGCGTCGATCAAAAAAAGCCCCAAATGGGGCTTTTTTACCACTCACAGTCTTGTCTTTACTGCTCGTCGCGCAGAAATACCAACTCATTACCTTTAGACAGTTCTTCACTGAAGTAGTAACCAGCAACATCAAACCCTTTAATATCTGTCACGGATGTCGCTCGTTGATCAATCAGATAACGCGCCATCATCCCACGGGCTTTTTTCGCGTAGAAACTGATCACCTTGTACTGCCCATTTTTGCAGTCTTTAAAGACGGGCGTGATAATATCACCTGCGAGTTTTTTCTTGTTGACCGCTTTAAAATATTCATTGGAGGCGAGATTGATCAGTAGCGGATTGTCTTGCGTCGCTAACGTCTCGTTGAGTGCATCTGTGATGATATCGCCCCAAAACTGGTACAAGTTATCGCCACGCGGCGTCGCTAACTTGGTGCCCATTTCCAGGCGATAAGGTTGCATCAAATCAAGCGGACGCAATAGGCCATAAAGGCCAGAAAGCATTCGAAAATGCGCTTGTGCCCAGTCAAAGTCCTGCTCTGACATCGAATTTGCATCCAAGCCTGTATAGACATCCCCTTTAAACGCCAAGGCTGCAGGGCGAGCATTGTCAGGTGTAAATGTCGGTGACCACTCAGCAAAGCGTACCGCGTTCAGGCTAGCAATTTTATCACTCACCTTCATCAATGAGCCGATATCGGCAGGCGTCAGTTGACGGCATACCGCTATCAACGCCTCTGAATGCGGAGTGAACTGCGGCTTTGTGTATCGTTCGGTTGGTAACGGTGACTCATAATCCAGCGTTTTTGCCGGAGAAACCACAATCAGCATTTTGCTAACCCCTTTGTTGTCTGTCTATCGCTAAGCCTATCATTCCGGTGCAAAAAAAACACCGTTGCCCCTAGCGCTTAGGAAGCGGCCACGCTTTTTCATCTAATTGGGTATGTAACTCAGGAAACCGGCGACTATCAAACACAGGCACCCGCCCTAACGAACGTTGTGTGTGATAGTCGGCCGCGAGACGTTTCACTATTCCCGACAGCAATAAAATCGCGATCATATTGACGAGCGCCATCATCCCCATGGATGCGTCTGCCAGCGTCCAAACAAGCGGTAGCTCCGCCAATGCACCAAACATGACCATACCTAAAACGAGCGCACGAAAATAAGGGAGTGCCGGACGCCAGCGGCCATTGATAAAAAGTAGATTGGTTTCAGCATACGAGTAATTGGCAATAATCGAGGTGAATGCAAAGAAAAAAATCGCCACGGCAACGAATTGTTCTCCCCACCCCCCAACTTGTGCACTCAGTGCCCGCTGTGTTAATTCAACCCCCGTCACTTCCCCCCCGGGAATATACTCTCCAGACAGAAGAATGATCGCCACGGTTGCGGTACAAATCACCAAAGTATCGACAAAAACTCCGAGCATTTGCACATAGCCTTGAGAGACAGGATGTGGCGGATAAGGCGTCGCTGACGCTGCCGCGTTCGGGGCAGATCCCATCCCGGCCTCATTCGAAAACAAGCCGCGTTTAATCCCTTGGATCATGCCTTGCGCCAAGGTATAACCCAACGCGCCGGATGCCGCCTCATGTAAACCAAACGCGCTTTTTATCACCAGCATAAAGACGGCTGGCACCTGATCAAGGTGCATGATCACCACATACAAGGACAGCGAAAGATATAGCAGCGCCATCACTGGGACGACGACTTCTGCGGTTCGGGCTATCTGTCGCAGACCGCCATAAATAATCAACCCACTGACCAGCACCAACCCTGCGCCTACGTATGCAGGAGGCCAGCCAAACGCCACTTGAGCCGCTTGCGAAATAGAATTGGCTTGGACCGAGTTAAACACCAACCCGAAGGCGAGAATGAGTAAAATAGAAAAAAGGATCCCCATCCAACGCATGCCAAGACCATGCTCCATATAATAAGCCGGCCCACCGCGAAAATAACCGTCGGGATCTTGTACCTTATACACTTGCGCCAAGGTACTTTCGGCAAAGGCCGTTGCCATACCAAGAAATGCCATCAGCCACATCCAAAAAATGGCACCCGGCCCACCTAACGACAATGCCACCGCCACACCGGCCATGTTCCCCGTGCCCACGCGCGCCGCGAGTCCCGTACAAAGGGCTTGAAAAGAGGAAATGCTACCGTGGTCATGGCGGCGGCTATGACGCATAACAGAGAACATATGCGAGAAATGACGAAATTGGATACCGCCCAACGTCAGCGAGAAAAAGATACCTCCGCCAATGAGCACATAAATGAGTACCGAGCCCCAAATCAGATCATTGATAAAAGTGAGTAGGCTCAATTGACTGTCCCTCGTCATATTAAAAAGGAATGATGATATGGCGCGCAATCTTCGCGTGAACGGCTACCGAGGTCAATTTAAACTCGCCGCTGTTGAGTGAATCGTCACTGATTTGGAAAATCAGTGAGCGCAATCTCATAAAAACTTCATCTCACTGCCACAAATGAGAAATAGTTCAATTTTATGTTAGGGGCGAGTGTGGTATCAAAAAACTAACCGCAAGGTGAAAAGAGGTGACTATGGAAAACATTGCCTTTAACGATATGTTTGAGCAAGACCCACCACGGCGCAATGGACGCGCAAAACCAGTCAAACGTAAATGGAGAGAAATTGAAGCGCTGAAAGATAAACAGCGGCTAAAAAAAGAATTGGAAGACATCGATATTTTTGGCGATTTCTCTCAACTGGACCTCGATTAACTCACCCTCAACATAAAATGACTAAAAGGTGCTCAATGAGCACCTTTTTTATCTTCAATCCGACGCGGATCCGTCCGCTTAACGCTCATCTATCCGCTTAGCGTCTATTTATCGACTAGCGCTTCACCGTTCATTCATGCTTATCCGCTGTCTCGTCATCTAAACGCGGTTGCCAATCAATCGGATTGCTTCCCTGCTCGAGCAAATATGCATTGGTTTGTGAAAAGTGTTTACAACCAAAAAAACCACGATGAGCTGAAAGCGGTGAGGGATGAGGCGCCGTCAATACATAGTGGCGATCACGGTCAATGGCTTTGCCTTTTTTTTGTGCATGTGCCCCCCACAGTAAAAAAACAACGCCTTCGCATTGCGAATTCACCACATCGATCACGCGGTCAGTCAATGTTTCCCAACCTAACTTAGCATGTGAATGCGCTTTCCCCTGCTCCACGGTCAGCACCGTATTGAGAAGTAACACACCCTGTTGCGCCCAGCTTTGTAAGTAACCGTGGGAGGGGATCTTAAAACCGTCAATGTCAGTCGCAAGCTCTTTATAAATATTGACCAATGAAGGCGGTGTTTTTACCCCTGGCCGTACCGAAAAGCTCAGTCCATGTGCTTGGTTCGGTCCGTGATAGGGATCTTGACCCAAGATCACCACCTTTACATCACCAAGCTCGGTGAATCGAAAAGCATTAAACACATCGTCTTTGGGAGGAAAGATCGGAACGCCCTTGGCTCTTTCACCGTCGACATACGCTAAGGTATCGCGAAAATACGCGTGTTGTTTTTCCTCGGCCAGCACCTGCTGCCACGTTTGCGCCTGAGTCATGGTTGCTCCTTATCATCACACCGGCGCTATTTTAACGAGGCAGCCGCTTAAAATCAGTGGGGAGTCCGATCTTTTGTTCGCTCGGTGTGGGCGTGATAGTGACGCTSGCAGCGGCCTTGAACCGCACGGTTTGGCGTTGGCAAGCTAGTACGGGGCATGGTCGTGATTGGCTGAGTCATAAGTCGCTCCTTATCTCGCTACAAAAGTGTCGCCTCTTTATGCAGGCCATATTGCTTATGAAAGATTAATGCCAACCTTTTAATTCCATAATAATCATGTAATTAAAACAAACCCGCCAACTCACACCTACGTCGTTGCGCACCAGTGGTGCAATGTTGCTTCTCGATTGCACACAGACAAAACCTGACAAAGCCAGTCCGCGCAGTCAATGAGCGCATAAAAACTTTCATTTGTAATAAAATAACAACATAGAAAGATTGTTTAATACGAATAGGTTTTTATTGCACTTAAATACGTGCTACATAACTGAAATAAATGAACTTATGTTGATGCAAGATAAATACCCGCCCCCTAAAAATGGTCACAAGTTGACCTAAATCAATATATATACATCGAAAAAGGCGTATACATAAGGGCTCAAAATGATGAAATCTTACATCATTAAAGTCACTATCAATAAAGGGGATAGGCCATGATCACCGGCATTCAAGTAACCTCAGCGGCCAATGATGACCTTATCAATTCTATCTGGTTGATCAATAAAGACGCAGACCAAGCTCGTTGTGTTTGTGCAAAGCAGGGCTTTGAAGCAGACCAAGAAGTTGCTTTGTCTTCTTTGGGTGAGTTTGACTATCGCGAAGTCGAAATCGAAACCCAAGCCGTTAACGAAGGCGGCCAGCATCTCAACGTTAATGTACTGAAGCGCGAAACGTTGGAAGATGCCGCCAAGCATCCAGAGAAATATCCGCAACTGACCATTCGCGTATCAGGGTATGCCGTCCGTTTTAACTCGCTAACACCTGAGCAGCAACGTGATGTGATTACTCGCACCTTTACTAGCTCGCTATAAACAAAGGTCGAATACACCCAATAAAAAGCCCGCTACGTAGAGAGCGGGCTTTTTTTTATTACGCGTTTGCCAATCGAAGTAAATACGCCCTTAAAGCGGTAAAATCAGCGTCTTGCTCGCTAGATAACAGTGCCATCTGCGCATGCTTGGCTAACGGACCGGGCAAGGGAATATCTTTTTCTAAAATGGCATCAACCGACTCTTTAAACTTCGCCGGATGAGCGGTACATAAAAAGATCCCTTCTTCCCCATCTTCAAGTTGCTGCTCAAGTAACCGGTAAGCAATTGCCCCATGAGGTTCACATAAATAGCCGGCTTGAGCCAACGCGCGTAAGCTCTCTGCCGTTTCTTCATCGTCTGCCCACCCAGAGGCGAGCTCAGCTAACGGCCATTGCTGACGGCGGAACAGCTCTTCAATACGGGGCCAATTATTCGGCTGACTCACATCCATCGCATTTGACAAGGTTGCCACGGTTTGATGCGGTGCCCACTGACCGGATTGCAAATAACGCGGTACCGTGTCATTGGCATTGGTTCCGGCAATAAACCGTTTAATCGGTAACCCCATCGCTTTGGCCAGTAACCCGGCCGTCAGGTTGCCAAAGTTACCACTCGGCACGGCCATGACCAATTGATCGCGTTTGTGCTTGGGCACTTGGGCGACCGCTTCAAAGTAGTAACAGATTTGTGCCATCAAACGGCTGATATTGATCGAATTTGCCGAGTTAAGCCCTATCGTCTGTCGCAGTTCGTTATCATCAAAGGCTTGTTTGACGAGGCTTTGGCAGTCATCAAAGTCGCCATTAATGGCGACGGTATGGATATTGCCGCCAAGGGTACAAAAGAGCTTTTCCTGCAGTGGGCTGATTTTGCCTTTTGGGTATAAGATCACCACATCAATATTGTCGATCCCATAAAAGGCGTGAGCAACCGCGGCCCCTGTATCCCCGGACGTTGCAGTCAAGATAGTGATCTTTTTACCATCAGACACCGCTGCAATTGACTGCGCCATAAAACGGCCGCCGAAGTCTTTAAACGCCAATGTCGGCCCATGAAAAAGCTCGAGCGCATGAATATGTTCGCCCACTTGCTTAAGCGGAGCGTCAAAATTAAACGCTTCGCTGACCAGCTCACGCACATGACTTTTGGGCAACTCCTCGCCAATCAGTGCCGACAAGATCTCGGTACTGCGCTCAACCAATGGCATGGCAAGCAGTGCATCCATGTCATCAAACTGTGGCAAAGCATCGGGAAAGAACAGCCCTTGTCCACGTCCTAACCCTTGCTGAACCGCTTGAGAAAACGAAACGACTTCGCTGTGATCTTTTATGTTGTAAAGCTTCATGCATGACTTCCTATTGCTTTTGCGCCTTGTCCATCAATGCGACATACATGAACAAAGCCATCGTTATTTTGTACATACTGCTCACGCAGCCATTGCGCCAAACGTTCAGCAACCTGTTGATCGTCACAGACACTAAACAGGGTGGGTCCTGAGCCGGATATTCCCGTAGCCAATGCCCCACAGTTTGCCGCGTGCGCCCGTGCTTCAGCAAAACCAGGGAGTAATTTTTGTCGGTAAGGTTCAGCAATCACATCACATATTAAACTGGCCGCCAGTTTAGGTTGTTGGGTGTGACACGCATGAATAAAACCACCGAGATAACGGCCGTGTGCGATCACATCCTGACGGCGATATTGCGCGGGTAAAATAGTACGGGCCTCTGCCGTCGATACCTTGATACCAGGATAGGCCATGACCCAATACCAGTTTTCAAAGTGCGGCACCGCTTGACTGATCACGCCTTGGCTTTCGAGCATGAGCTGTAACCCACCGAGGTAACAGGGCGCGACATTATCATAATGAAGACTGCCTGAAATCGATGCCTCCATTTCTCCCATTAGCGCCAGCATGGTGGTTTCATCTAACGCATGATCGTGAAAGCGGTTTAACGCATCCAAAGCGGCCACAATCGAACAGGCGCTAGATCCCAGCCCCGACCCGATCGGCATATTCTTTTCCAATACCATAGCGACAGGTTTGACCGACTGATTATTCGCCTGCAAGGCTGCGGCGTATGCCAGGTAAGCTTTGTACACAATGTTATCTTGCTCATCCGGCGGTAACTTATCGGTAAAGCGGCCTTGGCAGCGCAATGAAAAAGGCGTTTTTCCCCCATCAGCTACTTCAACCACATCGCCAAGTAAACTGCCGTCGATAGGGCTAACTGCGGCGCCCAACACATCAAAGCCAACACTGACATTACCAATCGATGCTGGCGCATAAACACGTACCGCCATGGTTATACTCCCAATTTCCAGCCGAGTGTTCGCATCAGATCCGCAAACACCCCCGCCGCCGTTACGGCAGTACCTGCGCCGTAACCGCGCAGAACTAACGGAATTGGCTGATAGTAGCGGCTGTAGAATGCCAGTGCGTTTTCACCGTCTTTGATTTTATTCATTGGATCATCACTGGCAACAGCTTGAATTTTCACAAAGCACTGGCCGTTCTCAATCCCACCAATATAACGCAATACTTTCCCTTCTTGCGCAGCCTGCTCCGACCATTGCTTAAAATAAGCATCCGCTTCAGGAAGCCGAGCCATAAAGCTGTCGACGTCACCGGATTGATCAAAGCCTGGCGGTAAGGCCGGCTCCACGTTGACGTCATCGAGTTCAAGCTCCATGCCAGCCTCTCGAGCTAAGATAAGAAGCTTGCGCGCCACGTCCATCCCGGACAAGTCATCCCGTGGATCCGGTTCGGTAAAGCCGTTTTCTCGCGCCACGTTGGTAGCTTCACTAAAACTTGCCCCTTCATCTAGTTTGCCAAAGATGTGAGACAGTGAACCGGATAAAATACCGGAAAAGCGTGACAGTTCATCCCCGGCTGCAATCAGGTTTTGCAAGTTTTCGATCACAGGTAAGCCAGCACCAACCGTGGTCTCGTACATAAACTTACGGTGGGTTGCACGCGCCGCCTGACGCAGCTGGTGGTAATACGCAAGGCTACTGGTATTGGCTTTTTTGTTCGGCGTGATCACATGGAACCCCGCCTGTAAAAACGCCGTATATTGGTCAGCGACTTGTTGGCTCGAGGTGCAGTCGATCAGCACTGGGTTAATAATGTGATTACGCTGCACTAACTGGATCATGCCGGCCAAACTGAAGTCGGAAAGATGATTGGGTAAATCATCGCGCCAGGTATCCAGATCAATGCCTTGGCTGTTCAGCCACATGCCCTTGCTATTGGCCAACCCACACACACGCATCACAATCCCTTGCTGACGAAGCTTGGCCTGCTGACGACGAATTTGCTCGATGAGCTCGCCGCCGACCCCACCGACCCCAACAATGAAGACATCCAAATGGTGCTGGCTATTAAATAAGTTTTCGTGACAGGCTTTGACCGCCTCGGATACCCGCTCTGAGGGAACAACAGCCGAAATTGCACGCTCTGATGAGCCTTGAGCGATGGCAACAATATTGACATTCACTTCCGCCAGAGAGGTGAAAAAGCGCGATGCGACCCCTTTTGATGTGCGCATACCATCACCCACCAAGGAAACAATTGAAAGATCATCGATAAACTCAACCGGCTCGAGCAAGCCGTCTTTCAACTCGAGCTCAAAGTGGATACTCAGTGCTTTTTCTGCTTTGGTTTTATCTTGGTTTTGAATACAAAAGCTAATGCTGTACTCAGAGGATGATTGAGTGATAAGAACAACCGATACCCCAGCCGACGACATGGCGCCAAACACACGTGATGCCATCCCCACCATCCCTTTCATGCCCGGACCTGACAGGTTCACCATGCTCAAGTCACTTAAGGTTGTGATCCCTTTAATTGGCAGCTTATCCTCGCCACTATCATCACCAATGAGGGTGCCTGCACCTTGCGGGTTGGCGGTATTTTTGATGAGGCAAGGAATATGGAACCGGGCAATCGGCGCAATGGTTTTAGGGTGGAGAACTTTGGCCCCAAAATAAGACAGCTCCATCGCCTCTTGGTAGCTCAGTGATTTTAGCAAGCGTGCATCAGGCACTAGACGCGGATCACAGTTGTAAACGCCATCAACATCAGTCCAGATCTCACAACATTGGGCGCGCACACACGCAGCCAGCACAGCAGCCGAGTAATCAGAGCCATTTCGCCCTAACGTAACCAGCTCACCGTTTTCATTTCCGGCCATAAAGCCTGGCATCAGCCCGATATGTTGCGCCGGGATCGGAGATTGTTTAAATCGCTGCGATGACGCTTCGATATCCACTTCGGCACTTAAATAACTGCCCGACGCAGCAAAATAATTAACGGGGTCAATATCAAACACGGCATAGCCACGAGCTTCTAAGAGCGCATGCATTGCCGCTACCGATAAACGCTCCCCTTTGCTTACCACGCGCGCATAGGTGCTATCGGGACACAAACCGAGCAGGCTCATGCCGTGCACATATTGACGAAGCTGTCCGAGACTACGGGTTAATTTGTCAAATAGAGGCTGAGTTTCAAGGTTAGGTTGACACTCGGCAAGCCCATGAAAAAGATCGGTAAAAAGGCTTTCTAACTCTTTAAGTGGCAGCTCTGCCTCACCATGTTTGACCGTGTTGTCGACCACTGAGACCAAAATATTGGTGACTTTAGCAGGCGCGGACAAAACCGCAGAGACATCACTTTGTCCTTGATTACTCAGAATAATATCGGCAGCGCGGCTAAATCGTTCGGCATTGGCCAACGATGTACCACCAAATTTTAAAACTCGCATCCTTTTGGGACCTCTCTCTTTAAGATAAAAAAAAGCCCGTACCTGGGAAGGTACGGGCTTTTTTTGGAAATTCTGTGCGTATCAGCCCGCACCAACACAAAGTGTGCCAGTAATAATGGTGGTTGTGGTGGTCAAGGTGCTGATCGTTAGTTGCATGTGTGTTGCGTTTATCATTTATTTTGTTGAGTTCCCCTTAGGTGTATCGAATCATGCTGCCAAGGTCAACAAAAAAGTGATGCCGATTGCTTTTTCAGCAAAACTCTGCGAGCTTGAACCGAGGGAAAAACGTTCACGGAAAGGAGCGAAAATGACACAGGACGCCATGGCGCAGCTGGTTGCAAACACCATCTTACAAGGCTCGGATGCCATGTACGGTCGCTTTCTCGATGTGACATCGGGCGCACAAGAACGCTTTGAACAACAAGATTGGCAAAGTGTGCAGCTTGCACTTAAAACGCGTATTCAATTTTATGACCACCATGTTGGCTTAGTCAGCCAACAGCTCCGCGCGATGCTTGGGAAAGAACACGCCACTCGCTCGTTTTTGATGGCGGTAAAAGCGGCCTATATCCGGTTGCTCGATGATTACCCGCGCTACGATATCGCTGAGAGTTTTTTTAACTCTGTCTACTGCCGGATCTTTGAGCATCGGAATATTCGTCGTGACAAATTGTTTGTGCAAAGCGCTCAAGGGGGACGGATTCCTAAGTACCCCACGCCACTACTTCGGCGGTTTCAATCTCAAGCAGGCATTTATGCCACGCTAGAACGAATGCTAGATAGCACACCGTTTACCCTACCTTGGCGAGATAAAACCGGTGATCTTAAGCGAATAACCCAAATCCTGCAGGCGCGCTTTGGCCCCCAGCTCACAATGAGCTTCACCCTTGAGATGGTCCGTCAGCCATTTTTCCGTAATAAAGGCGCGTATCTAATTGGCAGGCTCGATATGGCCAATCAACGCCGACCGCTGGTATTACCGCTCGCGATTTCTGATCACGGTGAGCTCTATATTGATGCCTGCATTACCGACAGTGATGACGTCAGTATCGTATTCGGCTTCGCTCGCTCCTACTTTATGGTTTACGCTCCGGTACCTGCCGCTTTAGTCGACTTTCTCAATCAGCTCATGCCCAATAAAACGCCCGCAGAGCTCTACACCGCCATCGGATGTCAAAAGCATGGTAAGACAGAGTTATACCGTGAGTTTCTTCATCACCTGGAAAACTCAGACGATTTATTTGATATCGCCCCCGGCGTAAAAGGCATGGTGATGTCTGTATTCACCCTCCCCTCATACGGGTTTGTGTTTAAAATCATCAAAGATAAGTTCGCACCGCAAAAACAAATGACCCATGCCCAAGTGCGGGAGAAATACCGGCTGGTCAAAGAGCATGACCGTGTTGGTCGTATGGCCGACACCCAAGAATACCGTCATTTTATTTTCCCTCGCGATCGGTTTAGTGACGCATTAATCGACGAACTGCTCGCGGTGGCGCCGTCTTGCATCACGGTGACCGACAGCGAAGTACGGATTCGCCACCTATACATGGAGCGGCGAATGATCCCACTTAATATCTATTTAGAGCAAGCGGCACCCGAGGCGATTTCCCAGGCGGTACAAGAATATGGCGATGCATTAAAAGAACTGGCCGCCGCCAATATCTTTGCCGGCGATATGCTGTTTAAAAACTTTGGTGTCAGTCGCCACAACCGGGTGATTTTTTATGATTACGATGAAATCGCGTATTTAACCGAGGTTAACTTCCGCCGTATTCCTCCGCCGCGTTACCCTGAAGACGAATTAGCGGCTGAGCCATGGTACAGCGTGGGAGAGAACGATGTATTCCCCGAGGAATTTCGTACCTTTTTACTGGTTAACCGAACGGTGGCAAAAGAGTTTGATCGTCTTCATCCTGAGCTATTTGAGGCGGCCTATTGGCAACAACTGCAACGTCAAGTGAAAGCGGGGCATTTTCACGATGTACGCCCATACAACGATGAAAACCGCCTGAGTCATACACAGATGGCAATAAAACCAGCTTGATCGTCACAGATCATGGGCTACAAAACGTTTTTTTGTCTACACTCACGATAGCGAACAAACAAGAACCCACCGAGCTCAGCGTTAATCAAAAGCTAAGAGGCAAAGGATGTGAGCGTAAAACAACTAGGATGGTTGGCCCTCGCCCTACACGTCGTGGCGACACCCGCGTGGGCTGAAAAACTCACGTGGAACACCGCACCTGAATTGGCGTCAGAGCATTTTTTTATTCAGTCTATTCCCTCGGCGAGCCAAGGCTTTGACAGTTGGACGGTCCAATCAGGCTATCGCTATCCACTACAGAATGTCTCTGTCTACATAGGAACACAGTTAAAAAGCGAGACTGCGCAATCGACCAGCGCGCATGGTTTACTCAGCGGCATTGATTATCATTTTACCGACAAGCTACGTGTGTCGAGCCAGATTAGCCATGACAATGATAACGCCTTAATTGATCAATGGGGCGTCAGCAGTCGCTACCAATTTAGCGACGCTTTTGGCGTCAATGCCGGACTAGATGTTGAGTTTGATGCCGACGCCGCCCCCGAATCTATCTATCAACTCGGGGTAGGGCTAAGTTTTTGATTCACGTGTTTAGCGGCTTGGTGCACACGATCACACCATTTTGGTCTGCATACAGATAATCCCCCGCTGTCAGGGTGATCCCCGCAAGCGTAATCGCCACATCAACCTCACCTTGATCGTATTTGTGCGTTTTAATTGGACACACCCCCAGTGCTTTTATGCCCAGCGGTAAGGTGGATAAGGTTGCCGCATCACGCACGGGCCCGGCAATCACAATCCCCGCCCAATGGTTATCGACCGCACTTTGTCCAATTAAGTCGCCTAACAAAGCTCTATCCATGGCACCTGAACCGTCAACGACCAACACCTGCCCATCACCGGGCGACGCCAATAACGCCTTCACTTTCGAGTTATCGCGATAGCAACGCACCGTTCGCACTCGACCTTCAAAGCCACGTTTTGCCCCATAGTCAAACCATTGCATCGGAACCCATTGCACCGCGTCAGGGTGTTGGTCACATAAGTCAGGCAGTTTATCGTCCATGATATCTTTCTCCTCATTATTAATAGGGTGACTCGTTTACGTCTTTGCCGCCACCAACAAGGAAGAAAAACGCACGTTAAGTGGTTGTGGCGTAAAGTCTGTCATTAAGGCAGGCAACAACCATAATGTATCGTTTTCAACCCAGTAAATCGCGTTTTGCTCCCAAGTTTTCGCCAAGGCCACGGCATCCGATGACGCAATCGCGACCGCAAAACCAGGTTCAAACCAACTTCCATCCGGTGCGCCACCATTCATCGGCCAATAACGGAGACCGGCCTGCGTCATCGCCTTGGCAAGCCGCTCATTACGTAAGTAATTCT
Organism: Salinivibrio sp. MA607; assembly: GCF_001996245.1. Classification (NCBI taxonomy): domain Bacteria; kingdom Pseudomonadati; phylum Pseudomonadota; class Gammaproteobacteria; order Vibrionales; family Vibrionaceae; genus Salinivibrio; species Salinivibrio sp. MA607. The sequence continues at coordinate 98,558 of NZ_MUFJ01000009.1, forward strand.
CATTGTCAGATAAAGGTTGGCTGCGTGGATTAAATGCGGTAAGAATAGCAAATGCAGCCGCATCGGGCGCTTGAGGGGCATGAAAAGCGATCGATTGGTAAGTTTTCCACAAATCTTGCTGCGTATTTTGATCACACATTATTTACATCCATTGGCTACTAATACTATGCTTAATTACTAATTATGCGCGATTATTCATGAAGTTAAACGGATAGTTGGTACTAACTGACACGTAACATGCTTTTGATTGGGGTCAATAAAGGATGAAAAAAATCATCAACCTTCATCCTAATATATTGTTAGCGTGCTGTTAAATGAATACAATTGGCGATAATTAATGGATAGCACAGTGATCGGCTTGGCGTTGAATCAAGTCCGCCATGCCCCGTCTCAAGCTGGAACACACGGTGCGTTGTCTAGCATCGACGAACACTTCTCTATGGATGGCGTGCCATATGTTAGTTGCGAGGTTCGCGGTAGACATTCCTCGCATTTTGTAAATTTTTTTCACAGGCTAGTCGGTCTAGACTGTGGAATATAACCGGATTCTATTTAGATATTAGGTATCGCCAATGCAAACCCCGCAAATTCTGATTGTAGAAGACGAACAGGTCACACGTAACACGCTGAAAAGTATCTTTGAAGCCGAAGGTTACAATGTGTTTGAAGCCAGCGATGGCGACGAAATGCATCAAATCCTGTCAAACCACCACGTTCACCTTGTGATCATGGATATCAACCTGCCTGGTAAAAATGGCCTACTCCTGGCGCGTGAACTACGTGAACAAGGGGATATGGCACTGATGTTCCTGACCGGGCGAGATAACGAAGTTGATAAAATCCTTGGGTTGGAGATCGGTGCAGATGATTATATCACCAAACCGTTTAATCCCCGTGAACTGACTATCCGTGCCCGCAACCTGCTCACGCGTGCGTTAAGCAGTGTGAACGGGAGTGAAGAGAAACGTAATGTTGACGTTTATACCTTCAATGGTTGGACGTTAGATATTAACAGCCGTTCACTGATCAATCCTGAGGGAGAAACCTTCAAACTGCCTCGTTCTGAGTTCCGTGCATTGCTTCACTTTTGTGAAAACCCTGGCAAGATCCAGACCCGTGCTGAACTGCTGAAGAAAATGACCGGCCGCGATTTGAAACCGCATGATCGTACGGTTGATGTCACCATTCGCCGGATCCGTAAGCACTTTGAATCGCACAGCGACACACCCGAGATTATTGCCACCATTCACGGTGAAGGCTATCGCTTCTGCGGCGAGATTGAAGAGCAGTAAGTGTCAACGCTAAGCCGATAGTCGGTGAAAACTACCGTTTGTACAGGCAAAAGGCGCCCAATCTAAGGCGCCTTTTTTTGATCTTATCAGGTTAACGGTGAGTGTCGCTTTGCTCATCTAACCAGGCCTTTAATACCGCTAAATCGTGCGGGTAACCCGCTTTTATTTCATCGATCCAATCAGCAATGTTTTCCCACCATGCCGGTAAATCAGGCGACTGAGCTTTTTGCGCGACTTTTTGGATATGTTTTAACCCCACCGACCCCGCGGCGCCTTTAATTTTATGGGCTTCTGAAACAATGCCGTCTTGATCGCGTGCGGTCATGTTCGAGTCTAAGATCGCGATATAGTCTGGCATGGTTGCTTCAAACATTTCGATACTTTGGCGTACAGGCTTAATTCCCACCAGCTCGACGTATCCGGTGAGCATGTCCATATCCAATAAGCGCTCAGCTTGCTCATTCGCCACTGGCCGCGCCGCTTGCGTCTGAGGTTCAGATTCAGCAGTCTGCGCGGGTACCGCCTCGCCGGCCAAAGCATGATGCGAAATCACGTGATTGAGGGCTGAGACACTAATGGGTTTACTGATAGCATCGTCCATACCTTGTGTTAAGTAGCTATTTTTATCGTTGATCACATTGGCCGTCAGAGCAACTAAGGGCGGTAAATGCGCGTGATGCTGTCGCCATGTCGCGGCGACATCAAACCCGGTCATATCCGGTAACTGAATGTCGAGTAAGACGAGATCAAATGCGCCAGGCACAAAAGCATCAAGCGCGGCTTGCCCGTCGCGAGCAACGGTGACGTCATGACCCAGGCTTTCAAGCAAGCTGGTGGCAACGGTGATATTCAGCTCAATGTCTTCGACAAGCAAAATACGTAACGCATTGTTTATCAGCGCAGGGGAAGGCATCTGTTCTTCATTGGGTTCACTCAGTGGCACGCTCACCGTAAGTGTAAACGTACTGCCTTGACCTTCTTCACTGTCGAGGCTGATATCGCCACCCATCAAACGCGCCAGTTTACGCGAAACGGCTAAGCCAATCCCAGTGCCCACGGCATGTAGGTTTTCACCGGCTTGTTTTACCTGATAGTACATTGCAAAGATCTTATCTTGCTCATCCGCAGGGATCCCAATACCACTGTCTTCAACATCAAAACACAGATGAGCAGTATCGTGATCAACCTCAGCACTGACCGTGATAATCACACAACCTTGCTTGGTAAACTTGACCGCATTCCCCACCAGGTTCCAAAGAATTTGCCGTAAACGGGTCGCATCCACTGCAACGTACTCGGGCAAGTCCGTGACCCGCTCGAGTTCAAAACGTAGGCCTTTTTGCTCCGCCATCAATGTCGATATATTATCAATCTCGGTCACAAACTCGCGCAGATCGATGCTGGTAGGATGCAATGACAAACGTTTTCGATCGGATTTATCTAAATCGATAATGTCATTAAAAATGTTACCTAGCGTGATGGCACTAACGTAAATGGTGCGTAAGTAATTACGCTGTTTATCGTCTAATTGAGAGTCGAGCAGTATTTGACTGAGCCCCACAATGCCATTCAACGGGGTACGAAGTTCATGACTAATAGTCGAAATAAACGCTGTCTTTTCTCGACTCGCTTTTTCTAGCGCGTCTTGGTAACGCTTACGCTCGGTGATTTCGCGTCCAAAGCCGAGTAATCCTAGATGTCGCCCGTCTCGTGAAAAGAAAGGGACTTTGCGCAACTCAAAATAGGCTTTTCGACCATCTTGATATTCCAGCCATTGTTCATAGGTAATCGAGACATTGGCATCAAAAACTTGCTGGTCCGTTTCAACCACTTTTTCAGCAATATCTTCACGATAAACATCCCAAGGCGTCATGCCCTTTAGGGTTTTCTCATCGTAACCGGTGAGCTCTTCCATTGCGCGATTGCAACCGGAAAACTGGCCCTGGGCATTGCGGTAATAAATTAAATCGGGCGAGGCATCGATAAATGATCGCAGTAACGCGGTTTGCTCAGCCAATTCTAACTGGGCTTTTTCACGCTGATAAACTTCATTTTCCAGATCTTTAATCGCCTGTTGCCGCGCTTCCTCAGCTTTTTCTCTTTCTTCTATCTCTAAGTTGAGCTGCTCAATGTTCTCGGTTAATTGGCGGTTTAAACGCATATCGCGCGCGCGCATTTCTTCAAGTTTTGAGACGAGCTTGGATAAACGTTGACGAGACTCTTCCAGTTGATCCACCACCACTGATAAAAAATAGACCGCCCAGGGAGTGATGATCAGACCAAAAAATACAGAACGAATAATGTCGATATTCTGGACCGTGCCTTCAAGCACCAGCGTGATGCCCACTTGTACCACAACCGCCAGCGCTACTAAGGCTAAGGCGAGCAGCATGCTAAAGCGCACAATCCCGAGTTTAACCAGTAAATCGACATAATATTGTGCGAGGACTTTAAGTTGTTTCATAAAGGATGATTAACCGCTAGATTCTAGGTAAGTCGACTCGGCGACCGAGGCGCGTCGAGGGCTTGATCCGTGTGGTGTCGGCATGCCTTTCACTACACTCACTTGATTTCGACCGTTGCGTTTAGCTTGATATAAAGCGCGATCCGCTTGCTGGATTAAATCACCGTAATCACCATCCGCGGTGGGTGTCACACAAGCAACGCCAAGGCTGATAGTGATTTTACCGGTAATCACTGCCTGATGATGGGCAATGTCTGCCGATAGCACCCGCTCGCGTGCAGTCTCGGCAACCTGGATAGCGCCGTTCAGTTCGGTTTGCGGCAATACAATGGCAAACTCTTCTCCGCCATAACGCGCCACCACATCAAGCGGCCGGTGAACGGCTGAGGTCAATGCGTTTGCCACTTTTTGTAACGCCCAGTCACCTTGTTGATGACCATAGTGATCATTGTACAGTTTAAAATGATCGATATCACAGAGGATAAAGGCAAGTGGCGTGCCTTCACGCGCTTGTGAACGCCACAGTTTGCTCAGCTGTTCATCTAAACTACGTCGATTCGCCACTTGGGTGAGGCTGTCGACAAAACTGAGTGCTTGCAAAGCCATAATGGCGTCGGCAAGCTGCTGTTGCGTGTCTTTTCTTTCGGTAATATCCCGTGCCATCAGCAAAATGGCAGGGTCGCCCGTCACCGGATCTTGAATGCGTGATTTTGCCACCTCATACCAGGTTTGCTCGCCTGACTGACCAAGAATGACATCCTCATAAGTCATGGTTTCACCCGTATCCAGTACTTGTTGATCACGCTGTCGCTGTTGATCGAAGATATCAGGATCAACCACTTTCTGCGCAGGGGCGTTTTCCAACGCCTCAATCGTCGTGCCTAATGCATCAGCATAAGCTTGGTTGCAAGCCAAGTGATAGTAGTCTTGGTCATAGATCCCAATCGGATCGATACTCGACTTAAAAATCGCACTGAGTAAATGACTGCGTTGCTCTAAGGCCTGCTCAACGGATTGGCGCTGTTGCGCTTCTTTTTGTAATCGCTCTTGCATCTGGTGCCAGTTGGTCACATCGTGGCTGATACACAAGGTACCAATGATTGCCTGTTTATCATTTTTAAGTGCGGTGATATTGGTCTCTAATAAACAGCTTTCATCATTATGTTGTGTCGCCCATGTCCGTTCAGTTTGAGGCTGCGTCAGCGGCTGATCCGCTTGCCAAACAATGGCTTCTTGCTCACGGCCTTGCCAAAAACGATCAAATGCCGCATTGGTGCCGACCACATTCCCTTCCACATCTTGAAAGCACACCAACTCCTCCAGCGAGTTAATCACGCTCAAGAGTACGCCTTGCTCTTGCTCATGAAGCTGCCAATGGGTGCGCTGATCCGCCGATGATAAGGAGACAACCCATGCTCGCTTCCCTCGACAACGAATCGGTAACCCCGATAACTGCACGTTGACACGCACCCGATTCGCCCCCGGCGCTCGGACTTTCGCATCAACATGAGAAAAAGGTTGCGGCCAAGGCTGTGCCATAATGAATGCCTGAACGGCTTGCTGCTGTCGCGGGGTAGCGGTTTTAAATTGCTGTTGGCTATCAACCAGTGAAAAGGTGTCTACGCATGCGGCATTGGCATATAAAATGTCGCCCTGTTCGGCAGTCACAATGGCATGCGGCGTTTCCAAGCTGGCCATGTAAACCTGCCAGTCAGATAGCGCCACTGTCTCTTGACGCGCTCGCCATCCGTAACCCAGCACGCCACCGGCCAATAAAACAAGCAAAAAAATAAAAAACGCCATGCCGCTCCTGTGCCCTTGTCCCTAATGTGTTCTATCCAGTTTTCACTCGCATCGTATTCTGCCACACATTACATTGGGGGCGTAATTACCCTGTTCACAGCTTTATAAATATCATCTGTTATTTTATTACATCAATCTGTAGTGATTTTCGCTATGAAAGTGGACGCATAAAACGCACCCTTCTCTGT